>NZ_DBNGVP010000018.1:0-75757 GCF_057119385.1 Archangium sp.
TGTGTGCCCAGAAACGGAAGACCAGCCCGGCACCGGCTTCCTCCACGTGGCTGGCTACTCCACGCATGCCCGAGAGTGCTGCAGTGGCCTCGGCCCGGCGCGCTTCTTCGTCCGTCTCCGCGTGACGTGTCTCCCACGGTGGAGGCAGGTCCCTCCCGACGTCTTCAGACGGAATGTCTTCCTCGGGCTCGATGCCATCCATCGCTCCTGTTGTCGCGCAGGCCTGGAGCACCAGTGCCAGGAGGCATATCCACCCGGCGGTTCGAGTCGTTCCCCATCTCATGGGGAACGAGCCTGGCTGGCCTGGTTTCGGAAGAGCTTTCGGGAAGTCTTGCGTTTCTGTCGTGGCGACGACGCGAGGTGCCTCCCTTCAAGGAGCGGGGACAACCTGTCCCGTAGTTCACGGGGAGATGCGAGACCCCGCTGTTGTATTTGCCTGTAGGCGGCGTGGATGAACTCGGGGAGAACGGCCGCGGTCGCGCAATCAACGAGCGTGCGCAGAGGCGACGTCACGGGGACTCCGCCAGCCCAGGTCCGATCGGCCCCCTTCACGTCCGCGAAGTACAGGCGAACGCCAGATGGAGTGCGGAGCCGGCGCCGTGACCATGTTGCTGGCAGCGTGAGGTGATACACCGCTGCCAGGGCATCCGAGAGATGGTGCAGCGAGAGTGCTGTCTCATGGCTGAACACGCCCGCCTGTTCGCTCCACAGCCAGAGCACGATGAGGTCTTCATGCTCCCCCGCCGGGTAGTGCGTGAGCCGGTAGACGCCACGTCGTGCGCGCTGCAGGCGGCCCTGCTTCACATGGTGGGTCAGGAGAGGCAGGGAGTAGCCCGCCTCCTGCGCCTGCCGCGTGGTGACGTAACCACCCTGGCCCGCGGCGACTTCGTAGA
Organism: Archangium sp.; assembly: GCF_057119385.1. Taxonomy (NCBI): domain Bacteria; kingdom Pseudomonadati; phylum Myxococcota; class Myxococcia; order Myxococcales; family Archangiaceae; genus Archangium; species Archangium sp. The sequence goes on from NZ_DBNGVP010000018.1 coordinate 894, forward strand.
GCTGCCCCCAATCGGGTGGATTCGGGCGATTCGGCTGCATGCACGAACGTTAAATCAGATTGAACATTCGTGCACGAGGTAGACCCTGACCCCAACCCTCTCCCAGGGGGAGAAAGGGTCCTCCAGTAGTTTCGGGCACTTAGACCGAATTGATGGGGGCAAAAACCATCAATTCAGGTCTCCTCTGGTGCTCGCAGCTACATTCTCCACTACACGGGACACGCACCCGACGTGAACCGACCGGCTGGGGCGTTCGGGCGACGTGTCCCGGTGGGTGTGGGTCGGCTCACCGGAACGAGTTCACAATGAAGACCCCAGCACTGGAGAATTCGAGGATGGCCGTTCCGGGCTTGGACTCGGGCTTTTTCTGCATCTGCCCGTGAGCAAGTCGAGCCACGGCGCAAATGGGGAAGGGCTCGCCGTCTGCTGGGTGTGCCTCGTAGTACCGGACAGCGACCTGTGGCCCCCCGGTCCACACGCGCCCATAAAGACGGGTTCCTGTCGAGAGGGGTCCGAGGCTGCTGGTCAACATGCTTTCAATGGGACCATCCGACAGCGTAATGGGACTGGTAAGACTCTGATTAACATCTAGTTCAACCGTAGCGCCGTCCCCCACACGCAGGTTGAGGACCCGCATCGCTTCAAGAGCCTTTTGCGGACACTCCTGTGGGCCCGGGCCCCCGTCCGCACGAAGCGGAACACCTCCGGTGGTCGTGCAACCGAAGAGCACGCAGAGCAGTAGAACAGTTGCGACAAGTGGCGCGTGGGTTGGACTCATAGGGATACCCATCTACTAGCGCAGCATCACCGGGTCCAGATTCACCAGCGCCTCCCGCAACCCGCTTCCTCGGCGGAAAAGTTCCAGCACCAGCCGCTCAGGACCTGTATTCGAGTCGAAGGCGCTTGCATCCAAGACAACCGCTATCCGCCCGCTTTCACCACCCGGTCCCCAAACCCCCCGGGTGGCTCGTAGAGCACACGGCTTCTTCTCTCTACTTGCCTCGCTAGCCAAGCGGGCATCCAACAAACTCCAAGACTCGGTCGGGTGGTTGTTGGTCACGGTGAAGACCACCGCAATCTTATCGTTCTTTTTTCTATCCTTATTCTTGGTGCCGAGTACGGTTATCATTACCTCAACATCGTAGGGATTCTTGAAAAGATGGACGAAGAGCGGAGTAAAAGGAGTCAGTTTCACCGCGTCCGTTGCCAAGAGCGCGGCAAGGGCATGATCAATTGAGGTCTCTTCCTTCCGGTAGCGCTCGTTTTCTTCCGTGAGACGCTGCTCTTTGTATTGGGAATACTCCAGTCGGCTCTGGAGAGCGCCCTTAGTCTCATTGTCTGGGAATACGTTCACCTGATGGTCGAACTGCTCATTGCGCGCCGTCACGGTGAAGGGTACTTCCTTCCCGTCCGCTAGCGTCACCACCAACAAGAAACCATCCTCGGGCTTGAGGTCTTTGAGCGGCTCTACGATCACCTTCCTTCCGACGCATTCCACAGGCTCAAAGCGACCTTCCCAGCCCAGCAGCTTCGTTCGCTCCCGGTCACAAGGTTGCTCAAATCGGAGGACCGTTACCATTTCGCCCGCGACGTAAACCGATGGCACTTCCGCCTTTGGTTCGTCCGAAAGATAGAGGTTACGAGACACGGGCTCGTGTCCCTTGGCCACAGCCACGGGCGCCAGCAGGACGAGAAGCAGGGTAGACCAGGGAGGTAAGAAGTTCCGCATATCGCGGGTTGACCTACCAGATAAGGGATGGGAGCGGCCAGCCCCCTGTGCGAGGGCCTGTCGTGGCGTCTCGAAAAGAGACTGTCCTGCGCTGGCCGTATGAAACCCTTGACTTCTGTTGTGTTCGTGGATGTGGCCCTGCTTTGGGGGCTGTTCGCGTCCGGTTGTTCGGCTGGTAGGGCGCATTACGCCTACTCCAGCGGGACGACGGACTACACCTACATGTCGAGCCGTCCCGTAGTCCCTGGCGCAAGCGGCCTGCTGCATCAAGAAGCATCCACAGGACCCAGTGGGCGCTTGTGGGGCGACGCAATCCGAGGTTGAGCAGGTGCTCAGGGCTGCGCGCGCCGATGCTGACGATGACGACTACTCCAACAACGCTTCTCTGCCCGAGTGGAAGCAGGCTTGCATTCGCAACTTCAATAGGTGCCAGGATCGTAGATGTTACCGCGCACGCTTGTTGATGGGCGCGTGAGCGAGTTGGTTGATGGGCATCACGTCGGTGGTGGTGTGCCACCGTAGGTGATGGGGAGGTGTCGCGCATCGTGAGCGGGGAGCTTTACGCCCGCGTACCGCTCAGCACGAAGGAACAGGACCAGAGCGCTCGACGCAAGGCGATTACCGAGATGCTCGAACGCGAGTACGCCAAGGTGACGGCGAGCCTTCCGCGCGCATAAGAGCTACAGCCCGACCAACCGCTCGGCGGACTTGATAAGTCCTGGGACGGCGTGCTCGATCACCATCCGGACCGCAGCCCATCGGGTTGCCCGGATGTACCAAGTCATGTCGCGCTCTAAGTAGCTGGTTTCGACACCGGCGAGGCGGGGTTGATAGTGCCTGTTGCCGTCCATGAAGATCTGCCACACGGGTGCCCCACTAATTCCTTGCAACGCTGGGGCTGAGGTGGGCTGTCCATCAAAAGTTCCGAAGTCGTTCCTTTCGAGGGGGAATAGGAGCTCGGTTTCGGGGTTGTACGGCTCTGTTCCCGCATCGAACTTGGCCGTGAACCGAAATTTGTCGGCCTCCAGACCACCTGTTGTGCGAGCACAAAGTTGAAGCGGCCAGCCGGTGACGTGGAACCACGCTTCTTTCAGATCCTGCTGTGGCGCCAGATCGGCCACGGTGACCGGTGTCCAGTTTTCTCGGATCGGGTTTGGGTCTGTGAGCCGGAGGATGGCTACGTCGTATTTCGGCGACGCACTCCATTTGCCTGATAGGGGCACCAGAACACCGCCAACTCCAGGAACCAACAGGTCGGAGTCGTGCGGAGTGCCCCTTGGAGATCTTGGCGGGGCAAGATCTCTGAGGACATGCTCGGCGGTGACCAGGAACCATTCCTGTTCGCATCGAAAGAACCAACCAGTTCCGAAAAGCCGGGGGTTGCCACCAACCTGCTTGGCTACCAACGGAACTGAGTAGGCGTCTCCGAGTTTGCGGAGTGGCTCCGCAATATCCCGCAGAACTTGGAGACCGGCATCGGTGGTGGACTTGATGACCATGGTACTAGTGGACTGTCCACGAAGTCCTTGGACATAGTCGAAACAGGATCCCGCGCGGCGCTATAGGCGGGAAGTGTTGGCCTGTTTGGAGGTCGGCGCTCCGAAGATACTGCAAGGGGAGCGCTCAGCGCTCAGGCCGAAAACTCCCGATGGGAACACCTTCCCTCCGCGAGATGCTCCGACTGGTCCGACAATCGGACCAGCTGCTCATGTTCGCCCCCGGAAGCAGCCCGACTCTTCGCTCCGCGACTATGTCCAAAAACTTCGTGGACACTCCACTAGATGTTGATGCTCTGCGGAATCGCCGTGGGCAGCAGCGTCTCGTAGGGGATGCGCGAGAGGTTGCGCCGGCCGATCTCCTGCTCCGTGGCGCGCAGGCGCTTCTGGAAGACCTCGAGCGCGGGCCACACGCGCGCGTCCGCGAACCAGGGCTCGCGCAGGTACGTGTCGTAGCCGCCCAGCCGCGTGAAGTACACGTTGCCCAGCCCGAAGGTGACCGCCTGCTGCAGGAAGGCCATCTGCAACGGCGGCAGGTGGGTCAGCTCCGTGCTCGCCGGCAGGTACTGCACCGAGGTGGGCGCGGGCGCGTAGGCCGCCAGCGGCAGGGCCGGCGTGTAGCTCATGACCGTGCGCTGCGGGAAGTTGACCGCCGCGTGCTGCACGCTCGCGGTGAAGAGGACGTAGGTGGCCAGCTCCACCAGGTACTCGAACGTCTGGATGCCCCCGCCATTCTCTCCCACGTCCTTCAGCTTGCCGGCCTCGGGGCTGCCGAGCTCCGTGACCCAGGCCTGCAACTCGGAGTCGCCGCGCACGGCGGCGTCATCGTTGTAGTAGATGGCCAGGTAGTCGTTCACCCACGCGCGGATGTCATTCCAGAGCAGCAGCGCGTCGTCGCGGTACGGGTAGTCCGGCAGCTTCGAGGCGTCCTCCACCCGGCGGGCCGCCAGCGCCCGGGGCAGGAAGGCCTGGTTGATGGAGTGGTGGGCCACGGCCTGGATGCTCACCTGGGTGGAGGCCTTGATGTCTCCGGCGAGCAGCCGGTCCACCGGGCCTCCGGGCGCGATGAGCGACGTCTCCGCGGCGTTGTTGATGGCCAGGGTGCCCTGGAAGTGCGGCGTCAGCAGCAGGTAGAGCGGGTGCTGGGGCGCGAGCTGCCGGTGCGTGGACAGGGTGAACTCCTCGAGGACCAGGTGCGTGAGGCCCAGGTGCGAGATGAGCTCGTGGTAGTTGCCATCCGCCACCTGCACGTGCAGGCGCGCCAGGCGCCAGGAGGTGCCGTCCTTGGGGGTGAAGATGGGGTTGGCGCGGCCCGGCGTCTGGGCGCACTGGATGGCCACCGCGCGCAGCTTCCGGTCGGGCTGGCCCGCGGCCGGCACGGCGAACAGGGCGAGCGGCGCTTCGATGTACTTCTGCCCGCCCGAGGTCTGTCCGGTGGGAATGCCCTGGAAGACGGCGTAGTCCAGCAGGTACAGCCGTCCCTCCCTGCCCGCGCGGGCCAGGGTGTCCTCCGGTCCCATCACGGATTGGAACTGCGGGTCCGTCACCGGGAACTTCTCGGGGAGGACGTCGATGCCCTGGAGCAGCACCGGGTTGGGGCCGGCCAGCCGCATGCGCGCGAAGATGAGATCGGTCTCGTAATTGCTCGCCACCGCCGGGGGCTGCAACAGCGAGAACTGGGCCGAGTAGGCGTCGAGCGACCCCGCCTTGCCGGACAGCCCCAGGTATTGCAGGAACAGCTCACCGGCCTCGGACAGCAGCTTCTTCAGCAGCTCATCGATGAGGCCGAAGATGTCCTGTGCGAGGGCGGCGGGCGCATCCTTCCCGGCCTCGGTGGCGATCTCGGAGACCACCGCGACACCGGCGGTCTCCTCCAACACCTGGCCCGCGGCCTTGAGCAGTGTCCGGGGGCGCTCGATGATACCGGCGATGAACGCCACCCCCGGGGTGTGCGGAGCCTGGTGGAGCCGGGCGGTCCGGTCCGACAGCCGGCTGAAGCCCTCCGTCAAATCCTGATAGAGCGCTTCGACCCTGCGCAGCTCCGTCTCGGACAGGTTGGCGTCGTTCTGGACCGCCTCTCCGTTGTCGAAGAGCTTCGCGCCGATGGCCAGCACGTTGCCCAGGAGCTGCAGGGCGGTGGTGGCGATGCCATCCAACCAGACGAAGGAGAAGTTGTCCTGACGGGGGACCTGGGCGGCGATTCCCAGCGGACTCAGCCGGCTGTCGAAGTTGTAGGCGTAGACCTGCCGCTGTTGCGTGAGCGTGGCGAGGCGCTGCTGCTGCTGGGCGGGAGAGTCATTCTGGGGAAGGGAGGGAGTGGGACGCATGGCGCTCCTGGGCGGTGGGGCCATGCATCATCTTTCATTTCCCCTCCCGGCCCGTCATTCCTTTCGGCCGCTTCCCTTGTTCTTGGAAAGAGAGCGAACGTAGTTCCCATCGATTCGGTGGATGCGCATGTCCACGAGCTGCTGGAGGGTCACATTCGGGTAACCCGCCTCGCGCATCTCCTTCACGAACTGCGGGGTGACGCCGTGGATGCGCGTGGCCACCAGGTCATCGAAGTCCAGCTTGCGGAAGCCCAGGTCCGCCATCTCGCGGATGTGCTCGGGCGTCACCTGGAAGATGGCCACCTGGAGCAGCTCGTCATGGGACAGCTTCGTGTAGCCGAGCTCCGCCAATGCCTTCACCCGCGCCGGCCCCAGGTCGAAGATGGCCAGCTGGAAGTGCTCGTCCGGGGTGATGTTCGTGTAGCCGAGCTTCCCCATCTCCTCGAGGTACGCGGCGTTCGGCTCGAAGGTGTAGTGGCCCGCGCCCTCGCCGTTGGCGAAGCGGCCCTCGAAGCGCAGCGTGCCGGCCTCGCGGGCGAGCTGGAACTTCGTGTCCGCGCCGTCCTGCGTGTTCAGCCCCTGGATGGCGGAGCGGGGGATGCTCAGCCCCATGTTCCCGTGCTCCTGGACGCGGAAGTTCATCTGCAACGTGTCCTCGCGCGGGGTGGCCGTCCACGTGCCGCTCTTCGCCGGCGCGGCCAGCGCGGAGAAGGTCCACATCAGCAGGGCGGAGACGAGCAGTGCGTACGTCGTGCGTGGGGTGTTCATGGTTCGGGCTCCTTCGGGAGACTTCGGGCAAAAGGGAGCCCGGCGGCGCGCGCGCGAGGCGCGGCCGGGGGCTCGTGGGAGGTGGGGGGAAGGGGACTGCGCGTTACTGCTTCTTGCGCAGCTCGCGGATGAAGTCCGCGTCCACGCCGAGGGCGCGCATCTCCACCACCTTCTCCGCGGGGAGCTTGTCGAGCCCCGCCTCGCGCAGCGTGCGCAGGTACTCCGGCGACACGCCGAGCGCCTTGAGCTGCGTCAGGTTCTCGGCGGAGAGCTTGTCGTAGCCCGCGGCCTTCAGGGCCTGCACGTACTCGCCATTGACGCCGAGGGCGCGCAGCTCGACGAGGTCGTCGAAGTCCAGCGTGTCGTAGCCGGCGGAGCGCAGCTCGGTGATGAAGCGCTCGTCCACCCCGAGGGCCGCCGCCTGCGTCAGCTCGTCGGCCGAGAGCTTGCTGTACCCGGCCGCCGCGAGCCCCTTCACGCGCTCGGGCGTCACGCCGACGTGCCGCAGCTCCACCAGCTCCTCGGCGGTGGGCTTGCCGCCGAGGAGGGCCGTCATCTCCTTCACGTACTCGGGCGTCATGTGGGCGTGGCCGAACCGCACCAGGTTGGCCACCGTGGGCTCATAGCCGAGCGACTCCACTTCCTTCACGCGCTCGGGCGTGACACCGGCCACCTTGAGCGCGACGAGCTGATCCACCGAGAGCGGCTTGTCGCCCACGCGCGTGGTGTCCTCGTCCGAGTCGTAATCCGAGTCCGCATCCACATCGATGTCCACATCCCCGCCCCGCTTCCCGGAGAGCATCGGCCTCGGAGCGGGAGCAGGGGCGGGCGCGGGAGCGGGGACGGGCGCCTGGGCAAGCATCAGCGCTGGAGGCGCGGGCGGAGCCGGAGGCGCGGCGGGGAGCGTGGGTGCCAGGGGCGCGCTCACGGGAGCGGGCGGCTCGGGGGCCTCGGCCGTCGCCGCGGGAGGCGCGGGAGGAAGGGCGAGGGCCACCAGGGGGCCGGCCACGGCCATGCCGCTCATCAGCGTGACGACGGACGCACCGGCCACCCACCGCGAGGAGCAGCGCGCCGCGGGGGTGCCCACCAGCCGGCGGACGCGGTCCGTGAGCGAGCCGCCCAGGGCGGACATGGCCGGGCTCGCCGTCTCCAGGGGCATCAAGCGCAGGGACTCGAGCGCGGTGAGGGCGCGGGCGTAGGAGATGGGGTTGCCGCTGGTGCCCACGGCGATGTCGTCACAGCAGTGCTCGCGCTCGACGCGGATGACGCGCGACATCCACCACACGGCCGGGTGGTAGAAGAGCAACGTCTCCACCAGCGTCTGCACCAGATTGACGGCGAAGTCGTAGCGGCGGATGTGGGCCAGCTCATGGGCGAGCACCATCTCCAGCTGGCGGGCGGACAGTCCGGTGAGCGCCGTCACGGGGAGCAGTACCACCGGCCGTAGCCAGCCCACCGCCGCGGGCACGTCCAGCGCCGCCGAGCGCAGCAGCCGCACCGGGCGCGTCATGCCCAGGCGCCGCGCCAGCCGCTCCAGCGCGTCCTGCCACTCGGTGGGCGCGGGCTCGGCCTCGCGCACCAGGCGGCGCAGCTTCAGCCACCCGGACAGCAGCCGCAGCGACGACACCGTCACGCCCAGCCCCCACGCCAGCACCAGCCAGTGCATGTGCTCGCCGAGCAGCGGCAGCACCCGCTCCAGAACGGGCGTGGGCCGGGCGGCGAGGGGCGCCACCGGGGAGCGCTTCTCCACCGCGCGCTCCATCACGAGGCCGGGAGCCCGGGCCACGGTGGAGGTCCGCTCCACGGAGGCGGGGGTGCTCGGAAGGGGCTCCGCCTTCTGGAGGGAGGCGTAGTGGTGCCAGCCGGTGAGGGCGGGCAGCACGAGCAGGAGGGCCAGGGCGCCACAGGAGAGCAGGTAGCGCACGGAGGCCGCGCGCCGGTCGAGCACGCGCAGCGCCACCGCGAGCGCCGCGGCCACCAGGGTGCCCTGCCACAGCAGGTGCAACAACGCCCAGCCCAGGGACTGCGACACGGCCTCGCTCATGGCGTCTCCTCCCCTTCCAGGGTGTCCAGCAGCTTGCGCAGCTCGGCGAGCTCTTCCGCCGAGGCCTTCTTCGTCGACAGCGCCTGCATCGCGAGCTGGGCCGGGGAGCCACCGAAGGCCCGGTCCAGCAGGTCCGTCACGAGCTGCCGCTGCGTCTTCTGCTGCGTGGCCCGTGCCTTGTAGACGTGGGCTCGCTGGGACTCGTCGCGCTCGACGAGCCCTTTTTCCGTCATGATCTGCATCAGCTTGAGCACCGTGGTGTAGCCGGTGCCCTCCTGGCCCTTGTTGAGGGCCTCGTGCACGTCGCGCACGGTGCTGGGGCCTCGCTCCCACAGCACCCGGAGGATGCCCAGCTCCGCGTCCGTCGGGCGCGGCAGCGTCGGTTCACTCATCGCACTCCCTCCCGTCAGCTTTCTCCCTCAAGGTATACGAAGGGGTTCGTAGATGTCAACGAAGGTCTTCGTAGATGGTGGGGCGGTAGGCCGGGGAACAGGCAATGGCCCTACGTCATGGGAGCGTGCTGATTGCCGACTGTCTGCCTGGCCGCACCCGCACCGTACCGGGAGGGGACTTCCGGCTCCTGGGAGCGCACCCCACCTTCCGGGGAGATCGGAATGTGGAGCAGGAGGCCGCGATGGCGGACAAGCGCAAGGGTGGAGCGGGGAAGCAGAAGCGTACGGTGGTGCGCCGGCGCCGGACGGCGGGAAGCTCCGCGGGACGCATCGCGGTGCGCCGGGACACCGCCGCGTATCGCAGCGCCGCGATGGACGAGCACTCCGTGGCGGTGCGCGAGCAGATCAACGCCGCGCTCGCCGAGGCCCGGAAGATGCGCGAGGACATCGAGCAGCGCATCGAGGAGCGCCTGAAGGAGGACGACCAGGGCACGCCCGGTCAGGTCATCTCCCGGCTGACGGCCGAGGCCCGTCTGCACATGGTGCGGCCCCTGGGTCTCGAGGCCCGTGCGAAGGCCGAGGACAAGGGCCGCTCGAAGAGCTCGAAGTAGGAGCGGGGCCCACCGGCTCCAGCCAGGACGGCGCTGGAGCCGAGGGGAACGGCCGTGACTCAGTAGGCGGTGCCGTTGGCGCGCGTGCCGGGCGAGGACGTGGCGCTCGACAGGGTGGTGTGCAGCACGAAGGTGGCGCCGCTGGTGACATCCGGGCCGCGGTTCATGGACACACCGTCGGTGCCCGCGAGCGACGAGCTGTAGGTGGTGGTGTCCACCGTCGTGCCCGCCGCGTTCTTCAGCGTCACGGTGTCGCCGCTGTTGCTCAGGTTGAGGCCGCCCGAGGTGGAGCCCACCGCGTTGCTCACGCCCGTGGGAATGCCCGCGGCGGCGCCGAACACGGTGATGGCCTTGCCCGCGGCGAGCGTCGTGCCGCTCGCGAAGGTGTGGCGCAGGCCCGCGGCATCGGAGAGCGTCCAGCCGGAGAGGTCCGCGGCCGTGCCGCCCGAGTTGACGATCTCCACGAACTCCCCGTTCACGTCCGAGCCGGCCTCGTTGGCGAGGATCTCATTGATGAACACCACCGCCGCGCCGCCCCCGCCACCCGAGGTGGTGATGGAGAAGTTCGCGTCGCTCGTGTCGGTGATGGCGGAGTTGGAGGCATCGCTCACGCGCACCTTCGCGGTGGTGGTGGTGGTGCTCGGGACCGTCCAGCCATAGGAGCCCGTGGAGGCCGAGGTGCTGGCGGTGAGGGGGGTCCACGTGGAGCCGTTGAGCGTGTACTCGATCTTCACGCTCGTCACGCCGGTGGCCGTCCAGGTGATGCTCTGGGCGCTGCCGGCGGCATAGCTCTCGCCGCCGTTGGGCGAGCCCACCGTGATGCTCGCGGTGGTGGTGCTGTCGGGGATGAGGAAGTCCTTGATGACGGCCATGTGCTGCATGTTGGTGGCGCCGCTGTCGGAGCTCAGCGCGGGAGCAATCTCCGAGATGGGCGAGTACACGCGGGTGTCGATCACCGTGCCGGCGGCGAAGGAGCTGGAGCCGATGACGGTGGCCGTCTGCCAGGCGCGCAGGTCCGCGTCCACGAGCACGTGGTCATACGGGCTGCCGCGGCTGGCGTTGGTGTTGGTGTTGCCGTTGCGGTCCGCGGGGTACGGGCTGGCGGTGCTCACCACCTGGGAGAAGGTGGTGAAGCAGGACTCGGTGCGGCTGCTGGTGTTGTAGTCACCGGCGATGACCAGGTAGTCCGTCGTGGGGACGTTGGCCTTGATGAAGTTGACGAGGTTGGTGGCCTCGGTGTTGCGGATGCTGCTGCTGGTGGTGAGCAGGTGCACGCTCACGACCCAGAGGTCCTTGGGGCCCGGCACGTCGATGCGCGCCCAGGCGAAGTCGCGGTTGGAGACCTGGGTGTCGTCCCACTCGCCCGAGGCGATGATGGGGTAGCGGCTGATGATGCCGTTGGGGATCTGCGCGCCGCCCTCGCGGTAGTAAGAGAAGCCCGTGCCGAACGCGGTGTCGACGAAGCTCCGGATGGCGCTCGCGGAGTTGTCCCCGTAGTTGAACTCCTGGATGGCGACCACGTCCGGCCTGGTGCCCTGGAAGATGCGGATGCCGTGGCCCGGGTCGTAGCTCTGGTAGTTGCCGCTGGAGATGTTGGCGGCCATCACGCGCAGCGGCACGCTGACCGCGGCCTCCTGGGTGCCCAGGGGGTCGTTGACGGCCTCCTCCTGTGACACGCCACCGCAGGCCGCCAGCGTGAGGGAGAGCACGGCCGCCAGCAGACGGCTGTCGAGCCGCGTGGGCCTCGAGGACGAGGTTTCTGTCTTTCGCACGATGTCGGTTCCTGCCCCGGGAGCCGGGAGCGGTGGGAGGGTTCCTCTCGTTATCGGCGGAAAAACGAACCTTGTTGCGTGACGGTGTGTGAATTCCGCTATGGCGCGATGCGTGAGCGGAAGCGGGGCGCTCAGCTCCCGACGCGGGTGGACTCGGGGAGGGGAGCCGGAGCGGCGGGAGCGCCCGAGTCCTCCTGGCCATCTGGCTCTGATGCCTACACCCCGTGCGACCGTTTCGTCGACTCAGGGGCCTCGCGGACGCATGCTGGGCCTGTGGGTCACTGCGCCCGTTTCAAAGGAGCATCCCTTACAGGAGTATGCCATGTGGCAGTTGGTCAACCAGACCCCCTACGCTGCGGAGCGGTGTTTTGCTCGGGACCGTGACGGAGCGGAACTGTGGGTGGTCGCTGTCAAAGGAACTTTCGACATCCTCCCTGATGGCTCGACGAAGCTCTCGGCATCGCAAGAGGAGGTTTGCAAGGTTCCCCGCTTTCATGGCGAGCCCGGTAAATCAAGCTTGATGTACGAGAGCGAACTCGTTCCTGGCAAGCAGGCGACGGACGTGCTTCTTCACGGCTCGGCTTGTGCTCCCGGGGGGCGACCCGTGACTCAACTGGATGTTGCCATGCGGGTGGGTCCTCTCACGAAGGTGCTCCGTGTCTTTGGTGAGCGGCGCTGGCGCAAACGCGTGGGGCTCGGTCTGACGTCTCCCGAGCCGTTTGTAGAGATGCCTATCGTTTACGAGCATGCCTTCGGTGGGGTGGACACGGAAGCAACCCCACGGACTGACGCGTGGGAGCGACGTAATCCCATCGGAACTGGCTTCGCATCATCCCCCGACCGGTTGGTAGGCCAGCGCGCGCCATGCATCGAAGACCCACGGTTTCTCATCAGCTCTTGGGCGGATCGGCCGCCGCCCGCGGGTTTTGGTCCCCTGTGCCGTGACTGGTCTCCTCGTCGAGAGCGTGCGGGCACGTATGATGCGAAGTGGCAGCAGGAGCGCCAGCCTCTCGTCCCGCTCGATTTCGACGACCGTTTCCACCAGTGTGCTCCTGACGACCAACAGGTGTCCGGTCACCTGCGAGGCGGGGAGCTCGTGACATTGCTCAATCTGGGGCTGCGTGAGGAACTGCGCTTTGCCCTACCTCGCGTCTGGCTGGTATTCAGCACTCGGCTCGGTCGACAGCGGGTGGAGCATCGGGCCCGGCTGCACAGCGTCATCCTCGAGCCGGGCGCTCCCCGCGTGATGATGGTCTGGGCAACCAGCGTGCCGTGTCATCATCGCGAGCATATGCTGGAGCAGACCACCATTCGCGAGAAGCAGTTCATTTGATGGGTCAAGCCTTGTGGGAGGAGGGAGCCGCACGATGCAGGAGAGTTCTTCCATCATGATCGCTGGCCTGGGGGCGCGTACGCCTGTGGGCACTAGCGCTCCTATGTCTGCTGCGTCGGTGCGCGCCGGCATTGTGCGCTTTGCCGAGCACCCCTTCATGGTGGACGGAGCGGGCGCCCCGATGGTGGTGTCGGCTGCATCGTATGTCCCCGCGACGGTTCTCGGGCTCGAGCGCTACCTTGCTCTTGCCGTGCCCGCGATGATGGAGGCGTTGGAGCCACTCGCGCAGGTGCTGCCCTCGCTGCGGCCTGTCCCCGTGGCATTGGGGCTCCCGCTCGAGCGTTCGGAACTGCCCCCACGCTCACAGGTCGCGTCACGGTTGGAGGCTGCGCTCGAAGGGCCGCTGGAAGGCCGGGTCCGCATCTCGCGAGTACACTCCGCCGGACACGCGGCGGGGTTGTTGGCGCTGCAGACGGCGGCGGAGTGGCTGAACCAGGGTGCCGAGCTCTGCCTCGTCGGTGGAGTGGAGAGCTATATCGAGCCCGAAATCCTGGAATGGTTGGATCGGCGCGAGCAGCTCAAATCCCAGACCCATCGTTGGGGCTTCGTCCCTGGAGAGGCCGCGGCTTTTTGTCTCGTCGCTTCCGAGCGAGTGATGAGCCGGTATGGACTTCGGCCGCTGGCACGTGTCACCGCAGTAGCCTCGGCGATTGAACAAGACCGGCCGGACACGGGCCGGGTGTGTACGGGGATTGGGTTGACGCGAGCGCTACAGGGGGCTCTCGCCGCGCTCCCATCGGGTGCGAAGGTCGATCACGTCTTCGGGGATCTGAATGGGGAGCGCTCCCGTGCCGACGAGTACGGTTTCAGTATTGCCAGGCTCGGGGAGCGCTTCGTGGATGCCACGGAGGTGTGCACACCGGCGGACTGCTGGGGAGACGTGGGCGCCGCCTCGGGGCCGCTCTTCGTCAATCTGGCGGTGGCTGCCAGGCTGCGACGTTACGCCAGGGGGCCTTGGAGCCTGCTGTGGACCAGCTCGGAGTCTGGGGATCGCTGTGCCGCCCTCGTGGGCCCGGCGTGAGTGTGCACGTCATTCAATGATGAGCCGGCTCAGCCTGGCCTCTCGCGCGTGGAAACCTGCCAGCATGTTCAACAAGGGGATGACGCAATCCGGGGTGACTCCGTACTGCGTCACCTGCCATGCCACCTCATCCCCGGAATCCACGGGAAGATCGAGGAGCATTTCCAGGGACTCCTCCTCGACGGGGGCCTCCAACTGCGACGGCGTAGCGTAGGCCCCCAGGTCGCCGAGGACGACCCACGCGGCGACGATATCGTCGAGATGATCCACCACGCTCGGGTCTACTTCCGATGCGAACTGCACGGTGAGCAGTGGGCGCTTGGTGCACCATTGCACGGAGGCGGGGAAGGGGAGCTGAGATGTTTCGGGTGGATACTCGAGGATGTCCGCGGTCCTCCACAGGCGGGTGGATGCGGGGATGCCAATGCCTGCTTCCGTGTTGGAGAGGGTGACGTCTACGCGCGAGCTCCAGTGCCGGTGCTGGTACACCAGTGCGCGGACGAGCAGCCCGATGCTCTGGGGCTGATAGGGATACGACGTGAAGGTGATGTGAATCGCGTCCCTGTCCACATGAAGCGTACCCGTGGGTGCTGTTCCCGCTTGTGCAGCGAGCGGGAGCCTGAAGGCCTCCCACTGGAGGTGGGTGTTGAACGACTTCATTGCCCTCCCATAAGTGTCCGCGACCTGCTCGGTGGTAGCGCCCTGTCCATCCCACGTGAGTGTGAGCTGAAGGGGTCGGGAAGGATCGACAGGCATGGGGAGCAACACCATGGGGCGAGCCTTCATGCAGCGGCGTCCTCCGCGAGCCTGCGCATCCACGAGAGCGTATCCTCGTACGCTTGTTCCTTGAAGAGAACGGCGGGTCTGTCAGAGAGGAGCGGGCGCAGGCGCCGTGCGAGGGTCCGTTGCTCCTGTGAGACATCCTCCTGGCGGTTGCGGTCGCCCAGCCGTGGCTCCGAGCCGGCCTGAATGCTCCACCCGTGCTCCAGGGGTCTGAAGACGAAGTCCCCCTTCAGCGAGCCCCGGAGTTCCTTCTCTCCCCCGAGTTTTTCGAGGAACGGGTGGGAGAGGAACGTGATCCAGCTTGGAGGCCGCAGGACGGCCTTCATCTCATAGTTCTCCAGATGGGGCTTGGTGATTTCCAATCCAGGGTACCGTTGCGCCGCCGCGTAGACCTTGGTCGCGATGATGCTCGAGTACGGGCGGATGGTATCCAGGGCGGAAGTCCCCAGCGTGTACCCCAGGTAGCCGGAGTGAAAGGGTAGGTGCTGGAGCATCTGGTGGAGGCGGGTCACCAGGGGCTCCAGACCCATCGTTTCGAGCAGATTCCAGGGGAAGAAGATTTGTAGGAATCCGGAATCGTCCGGGCGGTTGGCGTGGTCCTGACCGAACAGGCGGAAGAGATGCTCTCCAGTGCCCATGTCCGTTGGGCCATCCTGAAGCCAGATCGCGCAACTGCTGCCATAACTTCGGCGCAGGGAGAGCCATCCGTCTATGGTCGAAAAGGCGCGTGACGCGATGGGCTTGTAGCTATTGGAGGTGCCACCGAGGCTCTGCCAACGGAAGACGGTCTTCGGAACGAGCTGGAGGTATTGTTCGAACAACTCCCTGACAGCACTGGCCACATCGCGGAAGGGAATGGGCAGGAAGAGGGTGAGTCCCATGCTCAGGCTGACAAGGCGGACGCTCTGTCCGTTGATGGTCTCGATGTGCTCCAGGTTCCTGGCGGAGGTTTCGGTTATCGGCATGAGAGGCTCTTTCACGAGAGCTCGGGTTGAGCCCAGGGGCGCGGCTCAGCCGCATATGGATTCAGATGGCATGATCATTTCCACATCTTGTGGAGGCGTGCTTAGTTCCCGGTAGGCGTTCCGCTCTTTGTCGTTAGGCTTTTGCGGTTGCCCGTAGCCTTTCCCGTCGCTGGAGGGATCGGGATAGGGCTTGCGTGTGGACGGGGGGCAGGGGAACTTGAACTCCACCACCCTTTTGATGTCCCCTGGCTTCAGCGTCGATTTAAGGGCACGCTTACGCTTACCGACGCTGATGGTGCTCTCGGGAAATGTCCCCGGAGCTGTCAGCACCACATCAGGTATGATTCGAGTGACGGGCTTACCTGTCTTCGGGTTGGTCATACCCTGCGGTGCCTCGAAGCGTGCATTGACCCAGATGCCCTCCCCCTCCTTGTCCTTGAGCTTGCGCGTTGCGCACTTGCCGCGCCGGTCGATGAGATCCGCGCACTGCTTTTCCTGAGGGAGGTTGCGATTGGGCTGCTCATCATTCTGACACTTGCAGGCGACCTCCTCGAGTGTCTTGATCATCGCGGCAAGCTGTGTGGGCTGTATGAGGCCCGCCATGCAGAGGGTGTTGCCGTGATTCATGGTCATCTTGTCCGTCAGCCGGCACGCGTTCTTTCCCTCCAGCTTCACGTCGAAGGAGTAGGTGAGCCACTTGGCCTCCTTCATGTTGGTGCTGGACTTGACCCCACCCGCAGTCCCCGGTTCGTCTCCGTTGCTGCTGCTGAACTCGGACCCCTTGATGGCGCTTTTCTTGCCGTCGGACGTGACCGTCTTCGTCCCGTTCTTCAGGGTGCTGGACTGGGCGATATTGGGATAGGGAATGGGAACGGGGCCACCGGGGCTGGGCGTCTTGCAGACGTTCGGCAAGGTGGCCATGGAAAACCCAGTACTCTCCTCATGAACGAGTGTCAGTCCGTTGACGATGACAGTCACTGGCATGGAGAGCCCTCTGGCATGAGTACACGGAGAGTGTGAGACGTCAGTCTCACGCAATCGCGTAGCATACTCAATGTCGTTCTGGCCACCACGAGTGGGGTGGCCAGCGTCACTCTTCATGGCTCAGAGCGTCTCGGCGGTGTCGTGCTCGCGGGGCGCTCAGCTCCCGACGCGGGTGGACTCGGGCAGGGGGGCCGGAGCGGCGGGAGCGCCCGGGTCCTCCTGGCCGAGGGCCGCGAGCTTGCGCGCGAGTTGCTCGGCCTGGGCGCCCTTGGAGCCGATGTCGCCGCCCTTCACGCCCACCAGGGACACGCGGGCGCGCTCCAGCAGGGCCACCTGCGCGTGCAGCTGCGCGAGCAGCCGCTCCCGCTTGCGGCCCAGCAAATCCAGGTGGTTGAGCTCCTCGCCCAGCGACGAGGCCGCCAGCTCCAGCTGCCGGCGCGCCACCGCGTCCGTCGCCGCGGCCGCCTTGGCGCGCAGCTCCTGCACCTGGGCGTCCACCTCTCCCTGGTGCACCGCGCGCAGCTGCGCCTCCAGCTCCGCGTGGGACTCGGCGAGGGAGAACACCTCGCGCGCCATCTTCTCCAGCACGCCCAACAGCTCCGTCTTCCCGGGCCCCGGCGTCAGGCGCGCGGCCTCCTTCTGGCACTGCCGGTACAGCGTCACCGCGCGAGACACCAGGCCCTGGGCCTCGCCGGACAGCTGCTTCTCCAGCGCGGTGCCCTTCGCCTCCACCGCGTTGCCGTGCACCGTCACGTGCGTGGCGAGCATGCCCACGCTCCAGAAGAGCGCCACCGCCGTCAGGCCCAGCACCGTGCCCACCGCGCCCAGGCGCCCGTCGAAGAGCCGCGCGTCCATCACCGTCTTCACGTACAGCCCCAGGGGCACCAGCGCGCCCGCGCCCACCGCACCGGCCAGCACCTGCAGCGGCTTGGGCTTCCACTGCGTCCCCAGCCAGCCCACCACTCCGGCGGCGATCGCGCCCGTACAGGCCTCGGACAGGGGCGAGGGGACGAAGAGCATGTCCGGGAGGTTCAGCAGCACGGGGAAGCCCAGGAGCATCCCCACGCGCACCTTCCAGTCCGTGCGTGCCCCGGCCAGTGCCGCGCCCGCCACCGCGAAGAAGCCCACGTCCACCTGCACGTTCAGCCGTGAGGCCGCCACCGCCAGCAGGCCCGCGGCGGCTCCGCCACCCAGCGCACGCAGGGTGCGCACCTCGAAGTCCTCGCGTTCCTGGAGCTGTATCGACAGGGGCATGGCCGGGCTTTCCTGAATCAGTCTGTACCGTAGGAGTTGTTCTGTCCGAACGTCTTCAGCGACTTGCGATGAAGCTGTAACGCCTCACGCTTCACGGAGGTTTCATCCTGGGCGTTGAGATAGGCTGCCTTCGTCTGGTCCACGTCCGCAAGCTCCCCCGCGAGCGCCGACGCGGAGCTGCCGAACAGCCTCCGGGCGTTGTCCAGCAGGCCCAGGGCCTTCTGCCGGTTGCCGCGCTTCATCTCCTCGGCGGCCGCCTGCATCTCCCGGGCCCCGAGCGCCTTCACCGCGTGCACCCGCACCTCCTGGTCCAGGTTGGCTCGCACCAGCGCCTCGTCGTTCGTCACCCTGGCCGACAGGGGCAGGGACGTCTCCACCGCCCGTGCGGCCTCCACGTCCTGGTAGCGCAGCTGTACCCCCAGCACGCCCCGCTCCGCGCTGGAGGTCTCCCTCAGGCCCAGCTTCAGCTTCACCACCACCTGGACCTCCTGGCCGCCCGCCAGGTCATACAGGCGCACCACCCGGGTCAGGCCCTCGAGCCGCGTCGGCACGCCCATGACCTCCACGTCCTCCACGCCCTCGGGCAGCTCCAGCCGCAGCTCCACCCCGCGCGCGACCGTCCCCGCCGCTTGATCCAGCTCGCGCCGGAGGATCTCCGCCAGCTTCTCCGAGTCCTGGATGTAGCCGTAGAAGCCGCCGCCCTGCTCGGCCATGCCCCGCATCAGCCGCTCGTTGAAGTCCTCGCCCACGCCCAGGCCGCTCACCGTCATGCCCTGGTGCTGGTACGTGTCCACCAGCCTCAGCAGCTCCGCGTCCTCGACGAGGCCCTCGGTGGGCTGCCCGTCGCTCAGCAGGAGGATGCGGCTCACCCGGAAGTGCTCCACATGCGCGAGCAGCTGCTGGGCCGCCGCCTGCAGGCCGCCGCTGATGTTGGTGGCGCCCTCGTCCTGGATGGCGTCCACGAACGCGAGCATCCGCTGGCGTGCCTCCTCCGTCACCTGCTCGCTGGGGAAGACGCGCACGTCCGAGCCGTAGTGCACCAGGGCCAGCCGGTCCTCGGCGCTCAGGCGCTGCACCAGCAGCCGCGCGGCGCGCTTGGCGTCCGTCAGCTTCTGGCCCTGCATGGAGCCCGAGCGGTCGATGACGAGCGCCAGGCTCACCGGCACGCGCTTCTCCTCGCGGGGCTTGTCCGCGCGCACCGTCAGCACGGCGTAGGCCTCGCTGGGCCCGGTCATGAGGTACGCCCCGGACAGCTTGCCCTGGAGCGTCAGCGGGCCGTCCTTCGCGCTGGCCAGGGGCAGCACCACGCCGGTGGGAGCCTCGCCGGGCCAGGCCAGGGTGTGGCTCGTGTCCTTCGCGCGGGGCAGCCCCACCACCGCCGCCGTCAGGGCGAGCAGTCCGGTGGTGGCCAGCAACAGGGTGGTGCGGTTCATCGGCGGTCCTCGACAGACGGGGGAGGGCGGAGAGCGCAGCCTGTCCCAGGTACGCCGCTTTCCCCATCCGTCACCCGGAGGAGGGTCGGACAACCGGAGGATGCCGTCAGTTCCCCACGGCGGCCGCGTTGTTCATCACCAGCTCGCGCACCACGCGCCGCACGGCCGTCTCGTCGAAGGGCTTCTCCAGCGTGGGGTTGGGCACCCGGGCCAGGAAGTCCCTCGCCCCCTGGGTGAAGGCGCCGCCCGAGACGAAGACGAAGCGCCGCTCCAGCCCCGAGCCGCCCTGCTGGATGGCCTCGTACAGGTCCTTGCCGCCCAGGTCCGGCATCATCACGTCGCACAGCACGGCGTGGAAGCGGTGGTCCGTGGTCAGCTTCTCCAGCGCCTGCCGCCCGCTGGTGGCCAGCTCCACCTCGTGCTCGCGAAGAATCCGCCGCAGGGCGCGTCCCACGGCGGGCTCGTCGTCCACGATGAGCACCCGGCCGCGCTGGGTGATGGGCACCTGGGGCGGGGGCGCCGGCTTCTGCACCCGGGCGCCCTGCTCGGCCGCGGGCAGCACCACCCGCACCGTGGTGCCCCGGCCCGGCTGGCTCTCCACGGAGATTTCACCGCCCAGGCTGGTGATGATGCCGTGGCAGATGGACAGGCCCAGTCCCGTGCCCACGCCCACCGGCTTGGTGGTGAAGAACGGATCGAAGATGCGGCCCATCACCTCGGGAGGGATGCCCGAGCCCGTGTCCTGCACCTCGGCGATCACCCGGCCCTGCTCGCCCTCGCGCGTCACCAGGCGGATTTCATTCTTCTCCGCCGCGCCCTCGGGGATGGCCTGCGCCGCGTTCACCACCAGGTTGAGGAATACCTGGCACAGCCGGCCCTCGTTGCCCTTCACGTGGGGCATCGGCCCGTACTCGCGCTTGAGCCGAGCCCGGTGCTTGATTTCATTGGCGGCCAGCATCACCGCCGAGTCCAGCACCGCGTGCAGATCCACCGCCTCCAGCCGCTCCTCGTCCGGGCGGGAGAAGGCCTTGAGCTGGCGGACGATCTGCCGCACGCGCTCGGCGCCCTCGCGGGCCTCCATGATGACCGAGCGCCACTCGTCCACCTCGGGCCGGGCCGCCAGCCCGCCCGGCATCATGGACGGCATGCGGCGCATCTCGTCCAGGAGGAAGCCCAGGTTGGAGATGACGAAGGCCAGCGGGTTGTTGATTTCGTGCGCGATGCCCGCCGCCAGCGTGCCCATGGAGGCCATGCGGTCCGCCAGCGACAGCTGGGACTGGAGCTTGCGCTGCTCGGTGACGTCTCGCGCGATGGACACCACGGCCGGCTCGCCGTCGAAGAGCAGCGGCAGCGAGGCGAACTCCACCACCCGCACCTTGCCGTCCTGCCGCCGCATGCGCCGCTCGCCCGTCACCAGCGACACCATGCCCTCGGGCGTGGGCGGCTCGTCCACCAGGAACTCCTGCAGCCGCCGGCCCATCAAGTCGTGCGGCCGCTCGAAGCCCAGCGCCGTCACCAGCGCCGAGTTGGCGTAGATGATGTGCTCGTCGCGCTGGATGGCCGCCGGCTCCGGCACGCCCTCCAGCAGCAGGCGGAAGCTGGCCTCGGACAGCTTGAGGGCCTCCTCGAACTGGCGGCGCTCGGTGATGTCCCGGGCGATGCCCTCCACCGCCACGCACAGCCCGGTGGCGTCCAGCACCGGCGTCACCACGTGCTGCAGCCACACCAGCCGCCCGTCGCGCCGGGTGAAGCGCACCACCACGGGCGTGTCCGCCATGCGCTGTGGGTCGGACAGCAGCTGCTCGAGCACCTGCAGGTCCTCCGAGTGCACCTGGCGGTGCCACAGGTCGGGGTCCCGGTAGTGCTCCTCCGGGGAGAAGCCCAGGTTGTTCGTCACCACGCCGCTGATGAAGGCGAAGCTGCGCGTGCCCGCCAGCTGGTAGCGGTACAGCACGTCCGAGGCGTTCTCCGCGATGCGCCGGAAGCGCAGCTCGCGCTCACGCAGGGCGCGCTCGGACTGCCGCTGCTCCATGCACAGGGCGATGGCTCCCGCCGCCGCCCACAGCAGGTCCACCTCCAGCTTGTCCCACGCGCGCTCCTCGGCGCAGTTGTCGAAGCCGATGAAGCCCGCCAGCGTGCCGTGCACCCACAAGGGCAGCGTCAGCACCGAGCGGATCTGCTGCGGCTCCAGGACGGCCCGCTCCTCGGGCGGAAAGTCCTTCACCAGCCCCGACAGCACCTGCCCGCGCGACAGCCGCTCGTACAGGTACGGCATCTGCCGCTCCAGCGGCATGTCCTGCAGCACCGGGTTGTGCAGCTCCGGCGTCACCCCGGGCGCGCACCACTCGGCGCGTTGGCTGAAGAGCTGATTGCCGTCCGGCGAGCGGTGCGCCTCGAAGATATAGGCGCGGCTGGCGCCCGAGGCCTCGCCCAGGGGCGCCACCAGCCGCTCGAAGAGGTTCTCCGAGGCCGTGGCCGCCAGCAGCCGTTGTTGGATCTCCACCACCGCGGTCAGGTAGCGCTCGCGCCGGGCCAGCGCGTCCGTCGTCGCCCGCCGCTCGGCGACGTCGTTGGGCGGGCCGCACGTCCCGAGGGCCGTGCCATCTTCCGCGTGGGTCTGCAGGGGCTTCGGATGCATGAGGATGGGGGTGCTTCGGCTCCACGGGTTCGGGGGGGGCCCGGGGGAACCGCCTCGCTGGAGAATTACGATAGCCTGCCCTACACCCTTCTGCACCATCCTCCAAGAAAACCGTGTCTTCCTGCTTGTTCGTGGATCAGCTGGCTGCGGCGGCCACGCGGGCGATTGGTGCCTCGCGGGGCAGGCGGACGTGGAAGCAGCTGCCGAGCTGGGCGCCAGGGCTCTCCGCCCAGATGGAGCCACCGTGGCGCTGGATGATTTCCCGGCAGATGAAGAGGCCCAGGCCCAGGCCGCCGAAGTGGCGCGCGGTGGCGTTGGAGGCGCGGGCGAAGGGCTGGAAGAGCAGGGCGATGCTCTCGGCGGGGATGCCGATGCCCTGGTCTCGCACCTGGAGCTCCACCGCGTCGGGGGACAGGTGGAAGCTGACGTGCACGGTGCCGCCCTGGGGCGAGTAGCGCACGGCGTTGGCCAGCAGGTTGGTGATGACCTGCTCCAGCCGGGGCCCGTCCCACAGGCCCTCCACCGCCTGGGCGGGGGCCTCCAGCACGAAGCGCAGCCCCTCGTTGCCCCGCATCTCGAAGCGTTCGATCACCTCGCGCACCAGCGGGAGGAGATCCAACGGGGCGCGCTCCAGCTCGAAGCGGCCGGCCTGGATGCGGGAGGTGTCCAGCAGATCATCCACCAGGCGGGTGAGGCGGTCCGTCTGGCGGGCCATGGAGCGCAGGGCCTTGAGGGTGCGCTCGCGCTCGGGGAAGTCGCCGCCCTTCTCCATGCGGCTGAGGGTGAGGGCGGCGAAGCCCTTGAGGGGGGTGAGGGGCGTGCGCAGCTCGTGGCTGGCCACGGAGAGGAACTCCTCGCGCAGCCGCACGGCCTCGCGCAGCTCGCCCTGGGCGGCCTCGGTGCGGGCGGCCATCTCGTTGAAGCCGTGGCACAGCCCGCCCAGCTCGTCGTTCTCCTCCACGGGGACGCGGCGGGACAGCTCGCCCCGGCCGATGGCGGAGGTGGCCTCCACCAGCGTCTCCAGGCGGCGGATGATGTCGCGGGCGACGAACCGGGACAGGGCCAGCATGAGCAGCACGCCCAGCGCGAGGATGGCGATGAAGGCCACGCTGGTGCGGGTGATGGCGCGGTAGGCCACGCCCAGGTCCTGGGCCACGACGACGCTCCACTCGGTGCCGGGCACGGGCGCGTCCGCGGCCAGCAGAATCCGTTGATCCTCCGGGCCGAACGTCTCCACCACGCCCTCCTCGCTGGTGGACAGCTGCTGGCGCAGGACGGCGGGCAGGTGGGTCTCGCTCAGCAGGGGGGCGCCGGGCTGGGTGTCGCGCAGCAGCAGCAGGCCGCGCCGGTCCAACACCTGGACGCGGAAGCGCTGGGCGGCGGGCGTCACCGCGGCGGACAGGCGCTCCAGGGAGAGCAGGCCCACCAGCATGCCGTCCAGCTTGCCCTCCTGCTTGAAGGGCAGGGCGATGGCGACGTGGGGCAGGTCCAGGATGCTGATGTAGGGGCGCGAGATGTAGGGGGCGCCGGTGCTCATCACCCCGGCGTAGTAGTCGCGGTGGGCGAAGCTGCCGAGGTTCTTCGTGCCGTAGGAGGCGGCGAAGCCCTCGCCGTCCTTGTCCACGACGATGGCGGCGTCGAAGGCGCGGGCCTGGGCGGGGAGGTTGCGCAGGTAGAGGGCCACCTGGGCGTTGTCGCGGTGGGCGTAGGCCTTGCGGAAGCCGGGGGACTCGAGCAGCAGTTGCAGGGACTCGCGCGCGTCGTCGAGGTAGCGCACGAGGAAGTCGGCCTCCCCGGCGGCGGCGCGGATGGTGTCGTCGCGCACCTGGCGCTCGATGGCGTTCTGGGCCATCCAGGCCGCGAAGCCGCCCAGGGCGAGCAGGGGCACCACGCCGGCGAAGGCCAGGCCGCGCAGCAGCTTGAAGCCGATGGTGCGGGGAGCGCGGGGGCTCAGGCCGAGCGCCGAGGCGACGCACGCCAGGGTGAGGATGAGGTAGATGCTGGCGCCGGGCCCCGCGCCGAGGCGGCTCTGGGCCCAGGCGAGGACGGAGAAGTCCAGCGCGAGCAGGCCCAGCAGCAGGCGCGGCAGCCGTGGCCAGCGGGGGTGGGCGGGGGAGAGCAGCCCCACGCCGCAGCCCAGGAAGACGAGCCCCATGGGCACGAGCAGCGGCGCCACGGAGGCGTAGAAGACGGGAGGTAAGTGCTGGCCGGCCAGCAGCATGAGCAGGCCGAAGGCGAGCGCGACGAGCGCCACCACGCCGCGGAACACCTCGCGCCGCCGCCACGCGGGGGACGCCTCCAGGGCCAGGCCCGCCAGCAGCAGCGGGTAGAGGATGGCGCCGGTGAGGCCGCCGGTGCGCACGTTGAGCACCCACCAGTACAGCCCGGTGACGGCGCCGAAGCCCACGCGTCCCAGCACGTCCAACCAGCGGGGGACCTGGGCGTAGAGCAGGGTGGCCATGAGCACCACGCTGCTGGCCAGGTAGGCCACGCCCATGGGGCGCACGTACGGGTACAGGGGCCGGAAGGAGGCCGCGTGGAATTCGTACGGCACGTACGTCATCGCCACGCCGAAGATGAGACCGAATACCGCTGCGGGCCAGGTGAGGGGTAACGGTGGCGGGCGAGCGGGCTCGGCTCTCATGCTCCCCCCTTCCAATCAGCTTGCCCGTTCCAAATCCACCGCCCCCGCGTGATTCGTCCATCGCCCGACACCCGGGGCCTGCCCGTGGGTGTGGGGAAGGGTGCTCAGGCGCTCAGTGGGTGGCCTCGAGCGGGAGCAGGACGGTGAAGGTGGCGCCGGCCCCCGGGGTGCTGGTGACGCTCACGGTGCCGCCCAGGGCCTCGACGATCTGCCGGGTGATGTAGAGGCCCAGGCCGAGGCCGCCGTAATGCCGGTCGGACACGGCGCGCTCGAAGCGGCCGAAGAGGCGGGGGAGGCTCTCGGGGGCGATGCCGATGCCCTCGTCGCGCACCTCGAGGCGGGCGCACGAGGCGTCGGAGGAGACGCGCAGGCGCACGGGCTTGCCGGCGCCGTACTTGAGGGCGTTGGAGAGGAGGTTGGTGACGACCTGCTCCAGGCGGAGCCGGTCCCAGGAGCCGGTGGCGGGGCCGGAGAGCTCCAGGAGGATGGGGCTGTGGGCCTGGGAGGCGGGCAGCTCGAAGCGGGCGGCCACGTCCTGGACGAGCGCGGCCAGGTCCACCGGCTCCAGGTCCAGGCGCAGGCGGCCGGCGTGGATGCGGGTGACGTCCAGCAGCTCGTTGACGAGCGCGTTGAGGCGGCCGGCGTTGCGGTCGATGTTCTCCAGCTTGGCCAGGAGGGAGGGGGGAGTCTGGCCGGCCTCGGCGCGGCGGGCGCCGCGCAGCAGGGACTGGACGTTGAGCTTGAGGGAGGTGGTGGGGGTGCGCAGCTCGTGGGCGGCGACGGTGAAGAACTCATCGCGCTGGGCCACGGCCTGGCGGGCCTCGCGGAAGAGCAGGACGTTGTCCACGGAGAGGGCCACGCGGTCGGCGAGGTCCTCGGCGAAGCGCAGGTCCTCCCGGCCGAAGGAGCGGGGGGAGAAGGTGAAGAGGACGAGCGCGCCGAGGATGCGGCCGCGCGCGCGCAGGGGCACGGCCACCAGGGAGCGGGGCCCGAGCGCCTGCATGAGGCGCAGGTGCTCGGGGTCTCGGGTGAGGGACTGGAGGAGGGCGGGGGTCAGCTCGGTGAGGAGCTGGGGGACGTCCTGGGGGAGCAGCAGGCCCACGAGGCCGGGCTGGCCGGGGACGACGCTGGAGGCCTCGCCGCTGGAGTCCTCGCCGCCGGAGTCCTCGGACGAGCGCCGCAGGACCTCGAGGAGCAGGGCCTCCTGGACGGGCTCGGTGGCGACGGTCTCCCGCAGGAGGGGCTGGCCGCGGCTGTCCATGACCTGGAGGACGCAGGCGTCGGCGAAGGAGGGGACGCAGCGGCGGGCCAGCTCGTTCATGGCGCTCTCCACGTCGAGCGAGGCGGTGAGCAGGTGGCTGGCCTCGGCGAGGAAGGTGGACTCGCGCTCCTCGCGCTTGCGGCGGGTGATGTCGTTGAACCAGACGGAGAGCCCATCGCCGCGCTTGAGGGCGACGAGGCGGAACCAGCGCTCGCGGTTCTCCAGGGGGAAGTAGACCTCGTCCACGTAGGGCTGGCCGGTCTCCACCACGAGGGCGAAGCGGGAGTGGATGCCGCGGCTGCGCGCGTCGGGGAGCAGCTCGACGATGCCGCGGCCGAGCACGAAGGCGAGGCTCATGCCCATCAGGGTCTCGGCGGCGGGGTTGGCGTACAGCCAGCGGAAGTCCACCAGGGTGCCGGAGTCGTCGCGCACGGCGGACACGGCCATGTAGCCATCGGGGTGGTCGGCGGCGAAGGACCAGTCGTCCCCGGAGGTGGGAGAAGGCGCCTCGGCAGGCTCCGGCCGGATGCTCTTCGCGGCTCCACGGGATTGGGACATGGCGCGCGACCTCCTCTCGGGCAGGGCCCCCCGGCGACTGCTCACCCTGGAAGCGTGAGAGGAGTCGGGGTCGCGGAGCAAGCCGGGGAGGTCAGGCGACCTCGAGGACCGTCCACTCGCGTACCTCCCCGGCGAGGGTGACCTCGATGGTGTCACCCGCCCGACGTCCGAGGAGGGCGCGGCCGACGGGGGAGGCGGGGGTGATGACGGAGAGGAAACCATCGCCGCCGGGGCCGGTGAGCTCGGTGCCGGCGCCGACGGGGAGGAGGAAGAAGGTGCGCTCGGAGAAGCCCTCCTCGTCCTCGGTGGACACGTCGATGAGGGCGCCGAGGCCGACGGGGCTCTTGCGGGAGAAGCGGGGGAGGCCCTCCTGCTGGAAGTCGGAGAGGGCCTTGATCTCCTCCTGGACGCGGCGGGCGCGTTGGGCCTGGCCGGTGGCGAGGCTGCCGTACTCGATGACGGCGCGGCCGTCTTCCTTCTTCTCGGACTCGGTGGCGAGGGTGCGGGCGGCCTCACGGGCCTCGAGCTCGGCGCGGTGGGCGAGGCGGTCGCTCTGGCGGAGCCTTTCGGCGAGCTGATCGAGCAGGGCGTGTTTGTCCAACATGGTGCGACGGGACTGTAGCGCCGTGGTGGGAGGGCTCCAGTTTCCGGCTACAGTCCGGGGGCATGACGCCGAAAGAACTGTCGGAGAAGGCCCGGGAGCTGGTGGGGGAGGGGTGGGTGTTGCTGGACGTGAGGACGCCGGAGGAGTTCCGGATGGGGCATCCGGAGCCGGCGAGGAACATCCCGGTGCAGGAGTTGCCGCAGCGGGTGGGGGAGGTGGGCCCGCCGGGGACGAAGGTGGTGGTGTACTGCCAGGCGGGAGGGCGCAGCGCGATGGCGACGCAGATCCTCCGGGCGCACGGCATCACGGACATCTTCGATTTGAAGTCCGTGAACTACTGGTAGCAATAGCAACTGAGTGGCGCGGAGGAGCAACAGCAGCTGAGTGGCACGGAGGCCCCTCCCTCTCCCTCCGGGAGAGGGTCGGGGTGAGGGTATCCGGACCCCGGGTCGAGCCTGTGAGAGCGCCTCGTGGACCCCAAGGCCCCGTGCTCCACCGCGAGCAGGGGCCGTGGCGCCGAGCACCCCCCGTGCTCAGGACAGCGCGGGCTCGGTGGACGGCTTGGGCGGAGCGGCGGCGGACTGTTCGCGGATGCCGGCGAGCACGAGCAGGGCGGCGACGACGAGCGCACCGAGCATGAAGTGGAAGCCGGTGGCGTAGTCATTGCCGTTCCACTCGATGACCTTGCCGATGAGGATGTTGGTGAGGAAGCCGCCGATCTGCCCGCCGGTGTTGATGAAGCCGGAGCCCGAGCCCATGAGCTTGGGGGGGACGAGAATCATGGGGAGGGTCCAGATGGCGCCGGCGGCCATGAAGAGCAGGAAGCCGGCGATGCACTGGGCGATCATGTACGGGACGGGATCGTTGATCTGCGTGAAGAGGTAGAGGCAGATGCCGCCGAGCGCCTGGCAGCCGAACACGAGGTACTTGCGGCGGCCGCGGAACCAGCGATCGGACACGTAGCCGGCGAGCGTGCAGCCGATGCCGCCGAAGAGGAACGGCAGGGCGCCGAGCAGGCCGGTCTTGGTGAGCGAGAGCTTCTTCACCTCGAGCAGGTACGTGGGCAGCCAGTTGAGCCAGCCGTACATGGTGAGGTTGTAGATGAGGGCGACGAAGAAGAGGACCCAGATGGCGGGGGAGCTGAGCAGCTGGCCGAAGCTGGCCTTCTCGAGCGTCTGCTCGGCGTTGGCGGCCTGGGAGCGGCTGTCGCGCTCGAACTCCTCGAGCTCCTCGCGGGAGACCTTCGGGTTGTCCTGGATGGAATTGGTGATGTAGAGCCAGGCGGCCAGCAGGCAGAGCACGCCGGCGCCTCCGAGGGCGAAGAAGCTGCCGCGCCAGCCGAGCTTGGGGAGGAACCAGGCCAGCAGCAGGGAGGAGATGGCGGGGCCGAACGCCACGGACGAGAGGATGATGGCGTTGGCGGTGCCGCGGTTCTTCTTGGTGTACCAGTTGCCGATGACCTTCCAGACGGCGGCGGGGAAGATGCCCTCACCGATGCCGAAGAGGAAGCGCACGGCGAGCATGCTGGCGAGGCCCCCGACGACGCCGGTGAGGGCGGTGAAGACGGACCACCAGGCGAGCGCGAAGAGGATGACCTTCCGGGGCCCGATGCGGTCGGCGAGCATGCCGCCGGGAATCTGGAAGAGGGCG
Organism: Archangium sp.; assembly: GCF_057119385.1. Classification (NCBI taxonomy): domain Bacteria; kingdom Pseudomonadati; phylum Myxococcota; class Myxococcia; order Myxococcales; family Archangiaceae; genus Archangium; species Archangium sp. Next base: position 29,221 of record NZ_DBNGVP010000018.1, read on the forward strand.
TAGCCGAGGAAGAAGGCGCTGAGGATCCACCCGATGCGCTCCGGCCCGACGTCGAGCTCCGTGCGGATGAACGGGATGGTCATGTTGATGGCCATCCGGTCCAGCCAGGCCACGAGGTAGCACAGGAGCACCGCGAGGCCGACCTTGTAGCTGGTCTTGAAAGTCATGGCGCGGGAGCATATCCGCCCGGTTCACTGACAGGTAGGCGCTCCGAGGAGATGACGCGGCGTGCTGGGGGCTGGGACCGCGGGTGGAGGCGCCGGGGTTCAGAACTCGTAGCCGAGGGCGAGCGCCACATCCGGGAGGAAGTTGGGGGAGGGGATGGGCCCGAGGGCCCCGAATCCGAGCTCGTGGTCCACGACACCGGCATGGGGACCGTCCTGGTGGTCCGCGTGCTGCGCGTAGCTGAAGGACTGGCCGATGCCGAGCTCGAGGAACGTCTCGCGCCAGCGGAAGCGCCAGCCGACGGTGGCCGAGAGCGAGGCCAGCGAGACGAGCCCGCTGCCGTAGGAGCCGAAGTAGCTCAAGTGGAGGGAGCCGACGAGGCCCGCTCCGGGGCGTGAGAAGGCCTTGATGCCGAGGACTCCCGAGGGCCCGCGGAGCAGGGGCAGGCCGGTGCCGGCGAAGACGGCCCAGTGGGAGGAGCGGGCTTCCAGGTGGACGCCGAGCAGGGCGTACGCATGGCCCGCGCCGGTGGCGAGCGCGAGCTTCACGGGCTCCGGGTGCTCGGGCTGGAGCACCGTGTCCCCCTCACTGGCGCGAGGGGTGAAGGGGACGAGCAGGACAAAGGCAGACAGGAGCACGGAGAGGGAGCGCGTCTTCATGGCCCCTGGGCGATAGCAAGAACCGGGCGCACGGCGTTCCTGCTCTGACACCGCTGATGCGAAGGTTTCACGGAGCGGGAGCGGGATGCCAGAAATCCGAGGACCCGTGCATCCCGTGTCAGGCCAGGGGCCCACGCGTCGGGCCACTACTCCGCGCGAAGTAAGTGCAGGAACCGCTGCACACCGAATCTCAAGCGGGAACGGCGACGAGCTCCTCGACGAGCTGACGAAGCCGCTGGGCGCGGTGGGTGATGCGGAAGCCGGAGGACTGGACGAGGGAGACGGTGTCGCGGTTGAGCTGACAGCCCATGGCGAGGTGGCTCCAGGCGGGGGTGAGGCGGTCCTGGAGACGGGCGACGGTGGGGTGTGGGGAGCGGACGTGCTCGAGGAGGCGGAGCTGTCCGCCGGGGCGGAGGACGCGGCGGATCTCCGAGAGACCGCGAGCGGGGTCCGCGACGGTGCAGAAGACGAGGCAGGCGACGACGGCATCGAAGGAGCCATCGGGGAAGGGGAGCTGCTGCACATCGGCCTGCAGGAGGGAGACGCCGGGGCGGCGGAGGCGAGCGCGGGTGAGGAGCTCGGGGTCGATGTCGATGGCGACGACGGAGGAGACGCCGGGCGGATAGGTGGGCAGTTGGAGTCCCGTGCCGGTGCCGACCTCGAGGACGGAGCCGGAGAGGCCGTCGACGAGCCGTTGCCGGGCGCGGTCGAGGCCGAACCACCCGGCGGGAACCATGACCGCGTCGTAGATCAACGCCCTGGCATTGCACATGGAGCCCCCTCCATCACCCCGAGACCCGTGGAACCTACCGTGCCTGGGCCTGAACCCCGGCGTCCGTGCCGACAGCCGAAGACTCCTTGCGTTCAGGAGCCCGCCACTTCGCCAGGCCATAAACGCCAAAAGCGATGAGGGCGAAGCACCCGAACTGAGCGGGCGTCAGGCCGAGGTACCGGGCATCGACATAGGAGAGGTCGGTGGCGCGGAGGGAGTCGAAGAAGAACCGGCCGCACGCGTACAGAATCGCGAGCAGCGGCAGCAACCTGCCGCGCAGGGCCCCGGCGTTGCGCAGCAGCAGCAACAGTCCGGAGATGGCGAAGAGGAAGACGGCGTCATACATGCCCAGGTCGTGGCGGGGCCCGAGGGGCTGGGGGAAGTTGACGGCGAGGAAGAAGTCGGTGCGGACGCCGGGGTGGTCATGGACGGCGAAGCAGCCGAGGCGGGCGATGGCCCAGCCGGGGGCGACGGAGAGGGCGAAGGCGTCGGCGTAGTCGCGGAAGCGCAGCTTGCGGACCTTGAAGAAGACGACGGCGGCGAGGATGCCGCCAATGAGCCCGCCGAAGGAGGACAGCCCGTCCCACACCTTCAGAATCTGGAAGGGGCTCTTGGAGAGCTCCTCGGGGTGGTAGGCGAAGAGGTGGAAGAGGTGCCCGACGACGACACCCACACCGACGCCCCAGGGGGCGTAGTCGGCCAGGGGGTTGGAGTCGAGGCCCTCGCGCTCGGCGTGGCGGGCCAGCATGCGGGCGGCGAAGAGGACGCCGAGTGCCACGAAGATGCCGAAGGGCTCGAGGGTGAAGGGACCGAGCGGGATGGAAGGCGGTTTGATGTAGGGAATCAAGAGTCTCTCCGGCGGGCGGGCGGGGCACAGCCATAGTCCGCCCTGCCACCAGGTGGCGAACAAATGTGGGGGGGGGGGTGCTTCCCCCCGGTTCACCCCAGGGGCAGGCGGGCGAACGCAATCTCCCCAGCGGACATTCCGTGCGGCCGCTATTTTCCGGCCTGTCGCGGCTCGTATTAGGCTTCCCCGAAGTGAATGGTTTCCGGTTTCGTACGTTGTGTCAGTCAACCACTGGAACACACGGGGGGCCGATGGCGTCCAGAGCGGGGATGCTCGCGCTTCATGTCAGGGGGGGCCGCTCTAGTCACACTGTGAGCCGACGGTGTGACGCAGGACGGTGTCGCACCCCGGCGCCGCGGGGGCGCGGCCGGAGTCAGGGCGTGGCCGCCGGGCAGTCCGAGCAGTCGGTATCGAGTAAAGGAGCGAACCCATCATGAAGTCCTACCTCCTGGTTCCGAAGGAGTCGATCGAGACCCGCGCCCATCCCGGCGTGCGGGGCACGGAGCAGGGAGAGCGCGTGCTGCAGCGCACCACCGCCCTTCAGTTCATGATCAGCGGGCGGGCGCCGGACATGCTGCGCAGCCTCGGGTTGCGCTCCGCCACGCTGCCCGGGCGGCTGCCCGAGGTGAGCACGCCTCCCACCGCGCCGAAGAAGAAGACGGCGAAGCCGGCCAGGGGCCGCGGCCGCAAGAACGAAGTGCAGGTGTCGGTGAACAACGATGGCCCGGTGATGGAGCCGGCCACGGCCTCGGAGGTGGGCACCTACCGCCACATGCCGCTCATCGGCGCCACCATGGCGCACTTCACCTCGGAGCAGGCCGAGCGCGTGGCCAAGGAGGAGCTGGGGCGCGACTTCGAGTTCATCCCGGACACGGTGCAGCTCACCTTCCCGGGCCCGGTGTCCGCGGGGCAGCTCGGCCCGCGCAACCAGGGCCTGTCCTCGCTCGTCAACCGCGAGTGGCCCGAGGAGTGCGGCATCAACTCCGCCCATGCCCAGGGAATCAAGGGCGCGGGTGTGATGCTGGGCATCCTCGACACCGGCGTGGACGCGGACCACCCCGAGCACCAGAACCGCATCATCCAGTTCCGCTACGTCTCGCTCTTCCCCAACTCGCCGCACAACCCGGCGCGGGACGTGCGCGGCTTCGACCCGGATGGGCACGGCACGCACGTGGCCGGCATCGCCTCCGGCCAGTACCACGGCGTGGCGCCCGAGGTGGACCTCTACGTCGCCTCGGTCATCGAGTCCGAAAGCATACGCACGAGCCTGGGCCGTGTAGCCGCCGGCATGGAATGGCTGCTACACCAGTTCTCACGTCCCGAGAACGCCACCCGTCCCGCGGTGGTGAACATGTCCCTGGGGTTCCCCGTGCAGCCGCCTCAAGGTGTCAGTGACATGGAGTACCGGCTCAACATCCGCGCGCTGCAGACGCTGCTGCGCCGGTTGGTGGACTCCAACGTCCTGCCCATCGTGGCGGCCGGCAATGGAGGCGCTGGGACGGCTGGTTACCCGGCGGCCTTCCCGGAGGCCCTGGCCGTGGGGGCGGTCGACTTCTCGCGGCGGGTGGCCAGCTTTTCGGCCAGCGGCGTGGTGAATCAGCGATCTGTTCCCGACGTGATGGGTTATGGCGTGAACGTCTACTCGAGCACAGAACGAAGGTGTAACAACCAGGCGTTCTATGAACGAATGAGCGGAACGAGCATGGCCGCCCCTTACGTCGCGGGACTCGCCGCGCTATATCGCTGCCGTTCCCCGGACTTGACGGCACTTGAAGTCAGGGATTTGATTCTGGACAATGTGCTGAAGCTGCCCAAGACGCCTTCCGGGCGCGCGGGCAGGGGTCTGGCGGTCTACAAGTGATGGCGGCTACCAGGGCCGGCGGCAGGTGAGCGCCGGGCCTGCGGGAGGAAGCAGGATGAGCAGGAAGACAGCCACATCGCCGCGCCGGGCCTCCGGCCGCTTCCCGAAGATCTCCGCGGTCACTCCGCTGCCCGGCTCTCGCGTGGAGAGCGCGCAGGGGTGGATCGAGGCCATGGTCATGCCCCGGGAGCAGCCCGGAGCGACCTGGCAGCCGTCCATCGCCCGCGACCGTTCGCACGCGCACAAGAGCGCGTGTGAGCAGAGCAAGTGCTTCCGCGACGCCGTGCTGAACTACCTGCAGGCGCACCACCTCATGGGCGCCGTGCGGTGGATCAGCGAGCCGGGCTCCACGGAGATGGTGACGCTCTACTGCACGCCCCGCGTGTTGGAGCAGCTCCAGCGCTCGCGCGAATTCGATGCCGGCCGTGCCGCTGGCCTCGAGATGTACACCTGAGCCATCCCCTCAGTTGTGACACCTGAGCGGGGCTCGAGGTTCCCCTCGGCGTCGGGACTCCCGGACTGCGTGCGGTTCGCTCGGCTCCCTCGACTCGCGGGGCTCGCTGCCCTGGGTGGGCGTGTCCCGCCTGCCGTGCTCGACCTTCCGAGCGTCCCGTCTATTCCCGACTGGAAATGATTTACTCACTTGACTTGCAAGCGGCAACCCCCTGAACGCTTGTTGCGGTTGCATCTGGGCGAAGAAGTCCCACCTTGCACCCTTTTTTCCCGGCCTCGGTTTTCAAGGGGCCCCCCCGGGCGCTCCCTCTCCCTCTGGGAGAGGGTGGGGGTGAGGGTCTTCCCGAGCCCTCACCGCCTCCTTTCCTTCTGAAACGCACGGGCCGGGCGGATGGGTCTGACCCGTTCCGCGCCGGCCCGTTGGATGGTGAGCGCAGCCGCGAGGCCCACGTTCACCGGCCTACATGCTGGCCTACATGCTGGCCTACATGGTGAGGCCGCCGTCCACGTCGATGGTGCGGCCGTTGAAGTAGTCGCACTCGAGGACGAACTTCACCGCCAGCCACAGGTCCTCGGGCAGGCCGATGCGGCCCACGGGGATGTTGGCCACCAGGGCGTCACGGGCCTTCTGGTTCATGCCCTGCGTCATGGGCGTCTCCACCATGCCGGGGGCCACGGCGCCCACGCGGATGCCGAAGGGAGCGAACTCGCGCGCCCAGGTGAAGGTGTTGGCGGCCAGGGCGGCCTTGGCGGACACGTAGTTGCTCTGCCCGCGGTTGCCGTGCCGGGCAATGGAGCTCATGTTGACGATGACGCCGGGCTTCTGGTCCGTCTGCACCATCTTCGCCACCACCTCGCGCACCATGAAGGTGGCGCCGGTGAGGTTGACGCCGATGACGGCGTTCCAGTCCGCGGTGGACAGCTTCTTCACCTCTCCGGTGGTCCGGTCCTTCTTCACCAGCAGTGAGTCGCGGAGGATGCCGGCGTTGTTGATGAGGCCATTGAGGCCGCCCATGGACTCGTGGGCCCACTGCACGAAGGCGATGCAGTCCTCCTCCTTGGAGACGTCCAGGCGGCGGCGGTGGATGCCCGCGGGCAGCGCGGCGAGCTTCTCGTCGTTCACATCGCCCACGGCCACCTGGGCGCCGGCCTCGTGGAGCCGCGTGGCGAAGTGAGCGCCCATGCCCTGGGCGCCGCCGGTGACGATGACCTTCAAGTCCTTGAGCTGCATGCGTTCCCTCTCGTGGCTGACGCAATGCGTTGCATGTTCATGCGTCAGGGATGTGATGACGGTTTTTGACAATACCGCGCGGGGGGTGTTACGCAAGGTTGAAAGATGAATCGGTCTTCAACTTCGCCAGCCGAGCGCATCGTTCCAGCGACCCCACGCGGCCAGCGCACGCGCCAGCGGCTGCTGCTGGCGGCGGAGACCGTCTTCGGGGAGAAGGGCTACGAGCACGCCTCCATCGCGGATATTACCCGGGAGGCGGAAGTGGCGCTGGGAACTTTCTACGTCTATTTCCCGGACAAGCAGTCCATCTTCGTCGAGGTGGTGGACGAGCTGGGGGCGCGGCTGCGCCGGCTCATCGCCGAGGCGGTGGCGGAGTGCGAGGACCGGATTGAAGTGGAGCGCGAGGGCCTGCGCACCTTCTTCCAGTTCGTGGGCCGCCACCACAACCTGTACCGCATCGTCCGGCAGGCGGAGTTCGTGGATGAGGCGTGCTACCGGCGCTACTACGACCGCTTCGCCGAGGGCTACGTGTCGGGCCTGGAGCGGGCCATGACCCAGGGCGAGGTGCGGCGCATGGACTCGGAGGCGCTGGCCTACTGCCTGATGGGCATTGGCGACTTCCTGGGCATGCGTTGGGTGCTCTGGGACAAGAAGGGCGGCCTGGAGCACGTGTTGGACACCGCGATGGAGTTCATCCGCCACGGCATGGACGCACGTCCTGTTGGAGGCGCCACCGGCAGCAAGAAGGGGCCGCGCAAGGCGCGCGCGCCGCGGAGCAAGACGAACCGATGAGATACGCGAACATCCTGTCCACTGGCCGCTACGTTCCCGAGAAGGTCCTCACCAACGCCGACGTGGAGCGCATCATCGGCGAGCCCGTGGACGCGTGGCTCCAGCAGAACGTGGGCATCAAGCAGCGCCACCTGATGGCGGACAACCAGGTGACGAGCGACCTGTGCGTGGAGGCCGCGAAGCAGGCCATGGAGCGCGCGGGGGTGAAGCCGGGGGAGCTGGACCTCATCATCATCTCCACGGACACGCCGGACTACCTGAGCCCGGCCACGGCCTCGGCGGTGCAGGCGAAGCTGGGCGCGAGCAACGCGGGCACGTTCGACATCAACGCCGCGTGCGCGGGCTGGGTGACGGCGCTGGACGTGGCGAGCAAGACGATCGCCGCGGACGACAGCTACCAGCGCATCCTGGTGGTGGGCGCGTACGGGATGAGCCGGTACATCAACTGGAAGGACAAGAAGACCTGCACGCTCTTCGCGGACGGCGCGGGCGCGGTGGTGCTGGGTGCCAGCGACAAGCCCGGCTTCATGGGCGCGAAGCTGCTGGCGGCCGGCGAGTACCATGACGCGCTGGGCGTCTACACGGGCGGCACGTACCGGCCGGCCACGGCGCAGACGCTGGAGCTCACCAACGGCAAGCCCTCGGTGCAGTTCGTGCGCAAGTTCCCCGCCACCTTCAACACCGAGCGCTGGCCCATGCTGCTCAAGCAGCTGCTGGAGCGGGCGAAGCTGACGATGAACGACGTGGACCACTTCGTCTTCACCCAGCTGAACCTGCGCACCATCGAGGCCACGATGAAGGTGCTGGAGCAGCCCATGTCCAAGACGAACTGGACCATGGACAAGTGGGGCTACACGGGCTCGGCGTGCATCCCCATGACGCTGGATGACGCGGTGGTGCAGGGCCGCATCAAGAAGGGCGGCCTGGTGGCGCTGTGCGCCAGCGGCGGCGGCCTCGCGATGGCCTCGGCGCTCTACCGCTGGACGGCCTGAGCGCGGCACCGGCGACACCCAGGGAGGGGAGGATGCATGTTCATCGGCGATTGGATGGGCCGGGGGGCCACGTACTGGCCCGAGCACACCGCGGTGGTGGACGAGGCCAAGGGCGAGGCCGGCCGCTTCACCTACCGGGCGATGAACGCGCGCGCCGAGGCGCTCGCGGGCTGGCTGCGCGACGTGGCCGGCGTGGCTCCGGGAGACCGGGTGGGCCTGGTGGCCCACAACGGCGTGGAGTACCTGGATGTCTTCTTCGCCTGCGGCAAGCTGGGCGCCATCTTCGTCCCCTACAACTGGCGCCTGCACGCGCAGGAATTGACGGAGCTGGTGCGCGACACCGGCCCGCGCGTGCTCCTCTTCGGCGATGACTTCCGCGACGGCGTGGCCACCGTGCGCCAGCAGGTGGGCAGCGGGCTGCAGCTCGTCCACCTGGAGGGGAAGGGGGTGCCCGGAAGCATCCCGTACGCCCAGACGCTCGCGCACGTGCCCGCCTCGAGGGTGACGAACCCGCGGGTGCACGAGGAGGACATCCTCTGCCTGCTCTTCACCGGCGGCACCACGGGCAAGAGCAAGGGCGCGCGCATCAGCTACCGGATGGTGGCGTGGAACACGCTCAACACGCTCATCCACGAACTGCTGCCCGGGGACGTCACGGTGACGCACACGCCCATGTTCCACACGGGCGGACTGCTCGTTTACACGGTGCCCATCCTCTCCAGCGGTGGCACGGTGGTGCTCATGCGCCGCTGGGACGCCGAGGAGATGCTGCGGCTGGTGGAGCGCGAGAAGGTGACGCTCTTCTTCGCGGTGCCCACGCAATACCAGCAGATGTATGACTCGCCGCGCTTCCGCTCGGCGGACCTCTCCAGCGTGCGCTTCGTGACGAGCGGTGGCGCGCCGCTGCCGGTGCCCCTGCTGCAGGCGTGGCAGGCGGTGCACCGGGTGCCCTTCAAGCAGGGCTTCGGCATGACGGAGTTCGGCCCGGGCCTCTTCAGCATGGGCCCCGAGTTCGCCGTGTCCAAGGCGGGCTCCATCGGCCGGCCCAACTACTTCATCGACGCGCGCCTGGTGGACGATGACGGCCGCGACGTGCCCGAGGGCGCCACGGGCGAGCTCATCCTCAAGGGCCCCTCCATGTGCTCGGGCTACTTCGAGAACACGGAGGCCACGGCCGAGGCCATCGACAAGGACGGCTGGCTGCACACGGGCGACCTGGCGCACCGCGACGCGGACGGCTTCTACTTCATCAACGGGCGCAAGAAGGACATGTTCATCTCCGGCGGGGAGAACGTGTACCCGTTGGAGCTGGAGACGGTCCTCTACGAGCACCCCGCCGTGCAGTCCTGCGCGGTGGTGGGCGTGCCCGACCCGAAATGGGGCGAGGTGGGCCGGGCCTTCGTGGTGCTCAAGCCGGGAGCGCAGGCCACGGCCGAGGCGCTGCTGGAGCACCTGCGGGGCCGGGTGGCGCGCTACAAGGTGCCCAAGCAGGTGGAGTTGGTGGCGTCCCTGCCGGTGTCCGCGGCGGGAAAGATTCTCAAGCGCGAGTTGCGTGAGCGCGCCATCGCGGCCGGAGTAAGCTGAGCGCCTCCCCCCTCTCCCTCTGGGAGAGGGCTGGGGTGAGGGTATTCCCCGCTGTGTCTGCCGCGGGGCAATCCCAGACACATTGCGTCAACGGAGCCGGCACACGCCGGGAGAGAGGAACTGTCACATGAAGAAGCAACTGCTGTCGGCGGTGATGCTGTGCACGCTGGGCGTGGTGGGCTGCGGGGATCCGGTGGAGCCGACCCCGGTGGACCCCAACACGCAGGTGGGGACGAAGCTCGAGGGCAAGACGATGGTGATGGAGGGCGACAACATCCCCAGCCACCCCAATGGCTTCAACGAGGACATGAACCTCGAGGGCTCCACCCAGTGCTACACCAAGAGCACCATGCAGGTGGGCAACAACACCTATACCGTCACCAGCATCCTGGGGACCCTGCGTGACGCGCCCCAGAGGTTCAACGTGGGCACCTGTGACCACACCGCCCCGGGCGCGACGTTGCAGTTCACCACCACGGCCGTGCTCATCGAGAACGCCAAGGCGGACCTGAGCTGCTTCGACGCCACGTTCACCTACAACGGCTTTGGCCAGGAGGGCCGTGGCAGCCTGAGCGCGGATGGCAAGACGCTCAAGCTGGAGCTCTTCTTCACCGGCCAGGCTACGGGACACCGCTGCGCGGACGGCGCGGTGGGCGCGGCGACGGTGAAGCTCAACGGCGCCACCTTCACCGGCAACGCCGTGCAGACGTTCATCGTCCAGTAGAACGCCCTGTTCCAGCGCGCATCCTCCTTCCCCCTCCGGAGACGAGACACGTATGACGTGGCGGTGGCTTCCTGAAGCAACCTGCAGGACCGTGGTTCGCGGATGCGCGCTGGCGCTGACCCTGGGCTCGGCCGGGCTCTCCTTCCCCGCGTGGGGACAGAGCACGCCGCTGCCCGGGGCCTACGGCACCTGGTACGAGGACAGGAATCGCGACGAGGACCCGGAGCCTCGCGAGTTCGTCCTCATCAACTACTTCTTCACCCGCGTCACCGCCACCAACCAGCTCGGCGACCCGACAGGCCTCAAGGGCGTGTCGCTGGGGCCCATCGGCCAGGTGGCGGGCAGTGCCGTGCGCGTGGAGAACGCCCCGGCCTTCTACGTCGAGCAGCGCTGGATTCCGGTCATCGAATACAGCCCGCACTTCGTCGACGGCCTGGCCAGCTTCCGCGCCCAGTTCGAGGTGGACTACCTCTGGGGCCGCTCCGCCAATGCCGTGCAGCAGAACGAGGGCGGCGGCTTCAACGCCGACCAGGTCAACATCCAGACGAAGAACGTCAACGTCGCCCTCTACCCCACGAAGAATCCCAACCAGCTCACCCTGCTGATGGGCACCCAGCCCGTCTACGACTCGGTCTACGACCCGACGCGCGCCCCGCTCGGCGACATCATCCGCACCGGCTACAAGCTGACCTTCCTGGGCAGTGACGCCACCGGCCTGTCCGTCTTCAGCAACCACCTCAAGGGCCAGTCCCGCCTGAGCCTGCTGCCGCTGGGCAGCGTGCAGGCGGACAAGGCGGAGTTCAATGATCCCCGGCTCAAGTTCGTCTGGCTGGGCATGGCCGACTACAGCTACCCGGTGGCGCCCGGCACCAACGTGGGCGCGTCGCTGTGGTACCTGCGCGACGACACCAAGGGCGATGCCTACGCCTTCGAGGGCCTGGTGAAGAGCGGCCCGTCCTCCAGCAGCCTGGGCAACTTCACGGGCGTGCCCCGGCTGTCCATCGACCGGCCCTCGGGTTGGGTCGGCTGGGCGGGCCTCAACTTCCACCACAACATCGACTTCCGCACCGGCCGGTTCGGCGCCTCCGGCTTCCTCATGTACAACGGAGGCCAGTTCGTCTCCAACCGCGCGGACACCACCCTCAACCCGCGGGTGGACATCAGCGGCCTCTCCGCCAACCTGGAGCTGCTCTACAACTTCGGGCGCACCAACAGCGACCTGGTGACGCTCGAGGGCATGTTCTCCACGGGCGACGCGGACCTCGCCGACAGCCAGTACTCCGGCGCCTTCACCCTCAACCAGTACGGCCTGCCGGGCGCGGTGTGGTTCAACCACAAGATGCTCATCCTGTTCCCCTTCACCAACACGGTGAACAACTACACGGGGGCGGTGACGGACATCTCCAACCAGGGCTTCGGTCTGCAGAGCGTCATCGCCACCGGCGCGTATGACCTCATCCCCAACAAGCTCAACCTCAAGCTGGGCGTGGGCCATGCGCGCAGCAGCGTCACCCCGCCCGAGGAGACGGTGGGCGTCGCCCGTGGCCGCGTCATCGGCACGGAGATCAACGCCGAGCTGCGCTACACCATCCGCTACCTCATGACCGTGGGTCTGCACGGCGGCTACATGTTCCGCGGCAACTTCTACGACGGAAACCCGCGCGTCACCGCCAACCCGTGGGCCGCCTTCACCACCTTCACCTGGTACGCCTTCTGACCATGAAGATGACCCTGAAGACTCGTGCCCTGGGCCTGCTCGCGCTCGCCGCCCTCTCCACCGGGTGCGCCACCTCGTACAACGCGCGTCCCCCCCTGTCCTTCCAGGACTTCGACTACTCCTCCCTCGACGGCAAGCCCTGGCCCGTTCAGCGTCTGGCCCTGCCCGAGACCGCCGCCACCCACGGCACGAAGCGGGTGCCCGAGGTCGCCTACGTCGAGCTCAACCCCCAGGGACAGCGGACCGTCCTCTTCATCCACGGCCTGGGCTCGTACCTGAAGTTCTGGCGCTACCAGCTCGATGCCTTCGCCGCCCAGGGCTACCGCGTCATCGCCGTGGACCTGCCCGGCTACGGCAAGTCCGACAAGCCCGCCTCCTTCCCCTACACCATGGAGGCCATGGGCGACGCCGTGCACGAGCTCGCCCAGAAGCTCGGCGTCCAGAAGCCCATCCTCGTGGGCCACTCCATGGGCGGGCAGACGTCCCTCTCCTACGCGCTGCGCTACCCCGAGGACGTGAAGGCGCTCGTGCTCACGTCCCCCGCCGGCTTCGAGAAGTTCAGCGCCCGCGAGAAGGCCTGGTTCCAGCGCGCCTTCAGCACCGCCCTCATCAAGGGCTCGCCCGAGTACGGCATCTGGGGCAGCGTGCGTCAGTCCAACTTCGAGCGCTGGCGCCCCGAGCTCGACTGGCTCATCGAGGAGCGCGTGCGCGTGGCCAGGAGCCCCGAGTTCGACTCCTACGCCTACGCCAACGTGCGCACCGTGAATGGGCTCGCCCACAATGACTTCGTGCGCGACAGCCTCCACCGCGTCTCCGTTCCCACCCTCATCATCTACGGCGAGGACGACCGCCTCATCCCCAATCCCTTCCTCCACGGGGGCGAGGTGCGCGACATCATGAGCTACGGGCACGAGAACATCCCCGGCTCCAAGCTCGTGGGCCTGGACCGCTGCGGCCACACCGTCCAGATGGACTGCCCCCAGGACTACAACGCGCAGGTGCTCGTGTTCCTGAAGGGATTGCAGTGACGCATCCTCCCTCTCCCTCTGGGAGAGGGTCGGGGTGAGGGTCGACACGCGGGCAAAGACCCTCACCCCCCGCCCTCTCCCAGAGGGAGAGGGAGTCCGTCACTACGGGATGGAGTGGTACTTCACCATGTTGAACTGCACGTTCTGCGTGAGGTCCTTCGAGTTGAAGTGGCCATACGGGTAGGCCGAGTAGACCTTCTCGCCCGTCTGGCCCGGGATGCGCGGGGTGTAGCTGCCGTAGACGAGCCCGTTGTAGCCGATGACCTCATCCGCGGTGGACCAGATGGTGTAGCGGTAGGCGCCCTCGTAGCCGCTGCTGGCCAGCAGGTTGTTGAGGTACGCCGAGCGGCCGCTCACGCCGATGCCGTTCCAGTAGCCCGGGTACAGGCCGTTGGTGCTGCCGCACGTGGGCGTGCTCGGGCCCGTCTGGTAGCACGAGGTCAGGCCCAGGTTCGCGCCCGCGATGCCCACGAAGGTGTCCACCGAGGACGTCAGCGGCGCGCCCACGTAGTACTGGCCGCCCTCCAGCGAGTCCGTGGCGTAGCCGCCGAGCACCGCCTTGCGCGCCAGCGTCACACCCATCGAGTGCGCGATGATGTCCACCTTGGCGGCGCCCGTATAGGCCTTCACCGCCTCGATGAGCTTGCGGACCTTCATCACGTTCGTCTTCGAGTGGTACTGGTACGCCGACAGCGAGGCGTCCGCCGGGCCCCACGTCGTCGCGTACAGCTCGCTCGGCTTGTAGCCATTGGCCAGGAAGTACTCGATGGAGGCGTTCCAGCCCGACTGGCCCGCCGTGCCCGTGCCAATCGCCTTGTCCGAGTTGCCGTGGATGAAGATGACCGGCTGATTCACCACCGTGTCCGTGCTGCTCGCCTTGCCACCGTAGCTGCCGCCCACCAGGTCCGCGCGGACCAGGTTGTACGCGGGCTCATAGCCATTGGCCGACAGCCACGTGCGGAAGTGCGAGGTAAAGCCAGACGTGGACACCGCCGCCTGCTGCGTGCTGCCCGTCTCCCGCGCGGGCGCCTCCTGCTTCACGGGGGCCTGCGCCGGGACGTCCACCTCCTCCGCGGGACCACAACCGGGAACGAGCGCGCCCAACAACAGCGCACCCGTCAATGAAAGGGAATGATGCAGCCGCATGATTGCTACTCCTTGTATGGGGGTGGGGTGCATGCGGCACGGGGGTCTGTGCCGCATTGCACGATTATAACGTTTTCCACGGTTCATTGCCCGTGCGTTGGAGTTGATGGGTGCACGAAAGGCCGACCTGTCCCCTCGCCATGTCAGTCCTTGCTGCATAGGTTGGGTGATGCATGAGGTCAGGACTCGCGGAGATGACTCTCTGCGTCATGCTGTTCCTGACCACGCGTGTCTCCGCTGGGGGGTGGGAGGCGCAGCAAGGCTGTCGCAAGCCGAGGCTGCGCGCAGTCCGGGTGACGGGTCGGGCCGAGGAGGTGCGCGTGGCCGCCAGGACGGCGACGCGGATCCGTTTCGACACCGCCCTGGACGCGCGGCGCACGCGTCTGGAGGACGGGCTCGGGAGATTCGAGCCGCTCCTGGTGGGCAATGGCTTCCTCGTCGTCACCCCGCGCGAGGAGCTCGCCGGCGGCGAGCACGTGACGCTGCGGGTGGTGCTCTCCGACGGCACCGAGGTGCCCTTCGTGCTCGCCACCAGCGCCTCCGAGGTGGACGTGCAGGTCCGTGTTTCCCGCTACGACGCCGCGCCACGCCCGCGTCAGGAGGAGCGCCGGGCCGGGCAGCTCGCGGAGTCCATGCTGGTGCTCGCCGCGCGCTCCGGGCCCCTGCCCCCGGCCGTGCCGGGCGAGGGGCTCGAGGTGGAGCGGCGCGTGTTCCACGCCGGAGGACTGTCCGGCTTCGTGGTGCGCGTGAGGAATCCGGATCCGCTGCGCTCCTGGGAGCCCGGAGATGTCCGGGTGCGTCGCGTGGAGGGGGGAGGGGAGGTGGAGGTGCTGGCCCTGCGCATGGGGCCCGGGTCGCTGCCGCCCGGTGGGTGGGGGTGGCTCGTCGTCGTCACGCCGGCGCTGCCCGAGGACGGGCAGGCCCGGTTCGAGCTGGAGCTGCGGGGGCGGATGGGCGTCGCGCTGTGAGAGCAGCCGTGTGTGCAGTCGTGAGCCCGGAGGACGTCATGAAGACGAACAAGAAGACGTACTGGCGCCGTTGGATGTTGGCCCTTGGTGCTGCCGCTGCTCTCGCCGGAGGCGCGGCCTACGCCATGCAGAAGGAGTGCTGGCAGTGCTCGCCCTGCGGCTGCTCGTCGGATGGTGGCTATCTCATGTGTTGTGACGCCTACGCTTGCTGAGCGAGGCGCACGGCTCATGAAGATTGGTGCGGAACCCGGGCACGCCTTCCTCCCATAATGGGGAAGGAGTGTCTGGAGACATCGCACCGTGAATGGACTCGCCACCTCACGGAGGGGATGACATGAGAGGCGCAGCACATGCGTGAGCGGACACGCTCGAAACGGTACGCGCTCGCGTTCGCCTTCGGCGGCGTCGCGGTGTTCCTCTGGCAGCTCGCCACCGCTTCCCCGGGCCCCGTTCCCTGGGAGCCGCCGTCCGGCCCCTTCTTCGTCCCCCGCCCGGCCTCGCGGCCGCGTGCCCTGCTCCACGGCGCCTCCGTGCTCGATGCCAGCTTCGCGGCCACCTCGGCCTCGCGTCTGGTGCGGGCCGTCCCCGCCTGGGTGGGCTCCCGTCCGTTACATGGCGTGCCGGCTCCTCCTCCCGAGCCGCCGCCTCCTCCTTCTCCTCCGCCTCTCGCCAGCGTGCTGCCGCTGTCCTCGCGGGAGCTCGCGCCGGATGGCCTGCCCGTCTCGGCGATGCGCTGCACCCGGACCGGCGAGGGGCTCGACTGCGGAAGCTGCCGCACCGATGGGGACTGTCCCGCCGGCCAGGGGTGTGTGGCCAATCGCGAGACGCGCCGCTTCGAGTGCCTGGCGTCCGAGTGCGAGGTGGATGACCACTGCTTCCCGGGCAGCGTGTGCCGCGCCGTCACCACCGGCGCCACGGGCACCGCCGTCGTCCGCCGCTGTGTCCCCGAGGGCGTGCGCCGCGAGGGGGAGTCCTGTGACGCGCTGCCCGTCTCGCCCGGGAGCTCCTGCCGCGAGGGCCTGCGCTGCGTCAACCAGGTGTGCTCGGCGCCGTGCTCGATGGATGGGGCCGTGCGCTGTGCGCAGGGCTTCGTCTGCACCGACAGCCGCGAGGGCCCCGGGTGTGTCCCGGACTGTCAGCGGCTCGGGTGCCCCGAGGGGCAACAGTGCTCCCGCGTGGGAGAGGGCCCGTACCAGTGTCTCGTGGCCT
This sequence comes from Archangium sp., assembly GCF_057119385.1. Taxonomy (NCBI): domain Bacteria; kingdom Pseudomonadati; phylum Myxococcota; class Myxococcia; order Myxococcales; family Archangiaceae; genus Archangium; species Archangium sp. The sequence continues at coordinate 45,369 of NZ_DBNGVP010000018.1, forward strand.
CCCAGGGGGATTGCCGCGACACCCCGTGCCCCGAGGGCGAGCGCTGCAACATGCGCATGTCCCGGGGCCGGGCCGTCTTCTGGTGCGCTCCGCTCTGCAACCCCATCCGGCCCGGCTCGTGCTCCGCCGGGAATGTCTGCGGCATGGGCAGCTCCACCGCCAGCACCTGCTTCCGCCAGTGCGACCCCGGGGACCTCCAGTCCTGCGGCGCCGGGTGGACCTGCTCCACCGTCACCGAGGACATGTCTGTCTTTGGTTGTACCCCGGAGTTGGGCCCGTAGCCCGGCCGCCCGGCTCAGCGCTGGAAGTAGCCGTCCGAGAGGGTCCTCAAGAAGGCGACGATGGCGGCCTCCTCCTGCGGGGAGAGGCCCAGGTCGCCCAGCTCCTTCGTGTTGACGTTCAGCCCCACCTCCGGGGGGGGCCAGCAGTCCTCGCCGGGCGTGCCGGGGAACTCGGGCAGGCACACCGGCAACACGTCGCGCGTGTTGTAGAAGTGCACGAGGGACTCGAGGCTCTTGAAGTAGCCGTTGTGCCCGTAGGCCTTGATGAACCCGGGGTGGGGCCGCTTGTCCACGTTGCGCAGGGTGGGGACCTTCACCTTGCCCAGGTTCTCCCGCGCGAAGGGCCTCCACTCCTCGCGCCTCTGCAGGAAGGCGCCCAGCCCGTAGTCCACCCAGAAGGGCCCGAGCGGGTTGAATTCGTCCTGCCAGTACCAGGGGTTGAGCAGGTTCCTCGGGGTGCCCAGGTTGTCGTACGTGAAGTCCGTGAAGAGCGGTGGCTCGCCCCGCGGGCCCGGCCGGCTCGGGTGACAGTTGGCGCAGCGGGCCTTGCCCTCGAAGAGTCTCAGGCCCCAGTGCTCCTGCGGCGAGAGCTGGGCCTTCCCCCTCAGCCACGCGTCGTACCGGGAGGTGAAGGCATTGACCTCCGGCGAGTCCTCGTAGGCCGCGATGGCCCGCGCGATGGAGTCATAGGCGCGCTCCACGTTCGCGCAGATGCGCGAGCCGTAGACGGAGCGGAACAGGCCCGCGTACGGGCCCTGGCAGACCTTCGCCACCACCGCGGCCTCGCTCGGGTTGTTCTGCTCCACCGGGTTGAGGAAGGGGCCCTGCGCCTGGTCCGCCGCGGGGTTGCCCAGCTCCTCGCCCGTGGCGCGCCCATCCCAGAAGTTGCCGCCCACGAACCCGGCATTCCGGGGGTGCTCGCGATGGAAGAGGGGCGCCGGGGTGGCATAGGCGGACGACGGCGGCTTGCGGTTGCCGAAGCGCCCCTTCACCGCGCCCTCGTAGACCGCGCCCGAGGCGTTGATGAGCAGCTCCGGCCCCGTCCACCCCACGGCGGGCCCGTGACAGACGGCGCACGGCTGGCCGGGTGGCTCCGAGAGCCGGTGGTCGAAGAACAGCAGCTTGCCGAGCCGCTCCACGGGCGTCAGCCGGGCTCCGGCGGCTGGTGCGTCCTCGAGCGCCAGTGTGGCCTCGAAGACGGCTCGCGCCTCGTCCGGCGCGGAGCGCAGGGGCGTGGGTGGAACGGCTTCGGGGGCGGACTGGGGTTCGCAGGCCAGCAGTCCGCCCGTGAGCAATGAGAGGAACCAGACACGTCGCATTCGCACCACCTCTGCAAGCGGGGCGCCTACGGTGCGGTCCCTCCCTGGCCCCAGCCATCGGTCCAGGGATGGGGGGCGCTGTGTGTTGTTGGATGACTCAGTACCGCGACAGGTAGGCTCGCGAGCCGCCGTCCGCCGCGCCGTGGTTCCACATGAGGGAAGACCCTCACCCCAGCCCTCTCCCAGAGGGAGAGGGGGTCACCCTGTGTTGGGGATTGGACCCTGGTTCAGGGGACCACGACCCGGCGCAGGTGCGCGCCCAGCCGCGTCGCGAACTCGTAATGGATTGTCTGCGCCCAGTCCGCCAGGTTCTCCACGTGCAGGTGCTCGTCCCCGTCCTTGCCGATCAGCGTCGCCGTCAGCGGCCGCTCGTCGTGCGTCGCCCTCGTCACGTCCACGATGATGTGGTTCATCATCACCCGCCCCAACACCGGGCACCTCCTCCCGTTCACCAGCACGTGCGCCTTCCCCGACATCAGCCGCGCGTACCCGTCGAAGTACCCCACCGGTAGCACCGCCACCCGCGTCGCCTCCGCGCACCGGTACGTGCACCCGTACCCCACGTAGCTCCCCGACGGCAGCCACTTCACCACCTGGCTCGGGCACCTCCACGACAACACCGGCCTCAGCTCCGGCACCCGCCCCAACACCAGCCGCGCCGACAGCCTCGTCTCCGTCGACGGCCACAGCCCGTACAGCGAGATGCCCACCCGCTGCGCGTCGTAGCGCGCCCTGGGTAGCACCAGCGTCGCCGCGCTCGCCGCCATGTGCCGCTGCAACGGCTCCTCCACCGGCACGCTCGCCTTCAGCGCCATCAGCCCACCCTCGAAGATGTCGAGCTGCGACTCGGCGTACGTCTGCTCCGTCACGTCCTCCGTGTTCGCGAAGTGGCTCAGCACCCCCACCACCCGCAGCACGTCCGCCGCCTCGCGCAGGAAGTCCAGCTCGCCTCCCGCGATCTGCCCCGGCGTGAAGCCCTCGCGCCCCAGCCCCGTGTCCACGTGCACGTGCACCCGCAGCGGCTGCTCCAGCTTCGCCCGGCGCAGCTCCTCCACCGCCTCCCTCCACGAGCCGTCCCCCACCACCCCCTCCACCCCCGCTCGCGCCAGCGCCACCGCCTCCTCCGCGTCCGTGGCGCCAATCACCAGCACCTGCTTGCGCTTCAGGCCCTTCGCCTGCTCGAAGGCCCGCACCGTCAGCGCGTCCCCCGGCGTGATGAAGTACAGGACGTCCACCAACGGGTGCACCAGCGGCAACATCTGCGTCAGCCCGTGGCCGTACGCGTTGCCCTTCAACACCGCCCCCAGCGCCCTCGGCCCGTTCGTGTCCGCGGACAGCTTGCGCAGCGTCGCCACGTTCGCCGCCAACGCTCCCGCCGACAGCTCCAGCCTCGACGCCACCTTCCCCGGTGCTCCCGCAGTCACTTCGTGCATCTTCCGCCTGACCATCCTTCGCGCCCGCCGGCGCCCTGTGTGATTCTTTTTCTTCCAAAGCCCGCCCCATTGCACGCGCCATCCGAGCGGGCAGGGATGCGAGCGTCCGATGCTCCGCACCGGGAGAGCCGGGTCGTATCCCAGCCAGGGGAGGGGGCTCGCTTCGTTCCCGGAGTGCGCATCCTCTCCGGCAGGAGGTCTCCCCATGAGCATCTGGCAGAAGCTGTCCTCGCGTTTCCGTGCGCATTCCGAAGAAGAGGCGTCTCGCCCCGGTCCCGAGTCCCCCGGCATGACCTACGCCGATCTCGAGCGCGACAAGGACCTCAAGGAACGCCAGCTCTCCGGTGCCTTCGAGCCTCCTTTCGGCAAGGACGCCTCCGCCATCGAGCAGGACGAGTAGGGGCACGGGGGAAGAGAACGGGGACGGGTACCCTCACCCCGGGGGGCTTGCCCCCCCTTTGAACGACGGGGGGCTCCTCTCCCGAGGGGAGAGGGGATGGATGGCAGGGGTGGGCTCCTGTGATAGGTCGCTCGCTCGTTCCTCCTTCCTCCCTGCTCTCCATGCGCCTCCTGCCCGCTCTCCTCGCCGCGCTCCTCTGCGTCGTGCCTTCCATGGCCTCCGCACAGGCTGCCAGCTCCGCCGTGTTCCTCCTGCGCCCCGCTCGCGTCTTCGACGGCGTCTCCGCGAAGGCCCAGGAGGGGTGGGTCGTGCTCGTCCGCGGTGACCGCATCGCCGCCGTCGGGCCCGCGGCTCAGGTGACCGCGCCACTTGGTACGGAGATCGTCGAGCTTCCCGGCACCACGCTCGTTCCCGGTCTCATCGAGGGCCACTCGCACCTGCTCCTCCACCCCTACAACGAGACCTCCTGGAATGATCAGGTGCTCCGCGAGCCGCTCGCCCTTCGCGTCGCCCGCGCCACCCATCACGCCCGGGACACGTTGTTCGCTGGCTTCACCACCGTGCGCGACCTCGGCACCGAGGGCGCCGCCGATGCCGATGTCGGGCTCAAGCAGGCCATCCAGCAGGGCATCATCCCCGGGCCCCGCGTCCTCGCCACCACCCGCGCCCTCGTCGCCACCGGCTCCTATGCGCCCAAGGGTTTCGCTCCCGAGTGGCATGTCCCCCAGGGCGCCGAGGAGGCCGATGGCGTCGACAACCTCATCCGCGCCGTCCGCGGCCAGATGGGCAAGGGCGCTGATTGGATCAAGGTCTACGGTGACTACCGCTGGGGCCCTCGCGGCGAGGCGCTCCCGTCCTACTCCCTCGAGGAGATGAAGCTCATCGTCCAGACCGCTCGCGATGGCGGCCGCCCCGTCGTCGTCCACGCCAGCACTCCGGAAGGCATGCGCCGCGCCGTGCTCGCCGGTGCGGAGAGCATCGAGCACGGGGACGGTGGCACCCCCGAGGTCTTCAAGCTCATGGCCGAGCGCGGTGTCTTCTTCTGCCCCACGCTCGCCGCCGGGGACGCCATCCACCAGTACGGCGGTTGGAAGAAGGGCACCGACCCCGAGCCCGCCGCCATCCAGCAGAAGCGCGCCAGCTTCCGCGCCGCCCTCGCCGCTGGTGTCACCGTCTGCAATGGCAGTGACGTGGGCGTGTTCCCCCACGGTGACAACGCCCGCGAGCTGGAGCTCCTGGTTGCTTATGGCCTGACGCCCCTGCAGGCGTTGAAGGCCGCCACCTCCGTCAACGCGCGCATGCTCCACATGGAGGACCGCATCGGCCAGGTGAAGGAGGGACTGTTCGCGGACCTCGTCGCCGTCGAGGGCGACCCCACCCGCGACATCTCCGCGCTGCGTCAGGTCCGCTTCGTCATGAAGGGCGGCACCGTGTTCCGGCGGTAGTCGCGCGTGTCTATCCCGCCGAGTCGATGATCTTCTTCGCGATGGCGAAGGAGAACCCCGCCCTCGCCAGCGCCGCGAGGTCGCGTTGCCGGTTCTCCTCGCGCGTCTTCGTGTTCGTCCGGAAGGGGCCCAGCCGCTTCTTCCGCGCCCAGATCTTCGCCGCCTCTTCCTCCGAGAGCTCCGCGGTCGCGTCCGCCAGCTTCTTCGCCACCACCTCCGCCGGGACGCCCTTCAGCCTCAGCTTCTGGGCGATGACCCGCGCGCTCCGCCCCGAGTTGCGCAGCGAGTGCGCCTTCATCCCCGCGTAGGCCTCGTCGTTGATGAGCCCGCCGCGCCTGAGCTTCGCGACGAGCTCGTCTACCCAACCGAGTGCCTCGGTCCGCTCTCCGCCGTGCTCCTTGAGGGAGCGGTCCACCCGGCGCATCAGCACGCGCTTGAGCTGGCTCTCCGTCGCCGCGTACCGCTTCAGGTAGTGCAGCGCCGCGTTCTCCAGATAGCGGGGAGATACCTTCCTCGGCTTCTTCCTCGGGCGCTCGGCCTTCCGGCCCTGTTCTCCCTGCTGCTCTTCCATGAGGGGTGGGATGTAACACCCGGGTCAGACGTCCGGCAGCGGTTCTCGGGTTGATGGCCTGGAGGGCAGACGGTCAGGCAGGTCAGAAGGCCTCTTCGGGCACTTCCATCAGGTCGAGCGAGCCCTGCTCCACCATGCGCGCGGCGTGGGCCAGCCCTGGCAGCACCTCGTGGCAGAACCAACGCGCGCTCGCGAGCTTGCCCATGTAGAAGGTCTTGTCCCCCGGGTTCGTCTTCATGCGCTCCAGCGCCACCGCCGCGTGCCTCACCAGCAGCCAGCCCACCACCAGGTCCGCCAGCCCCAGCAGCACCCGGTTGCCCTGCAGGCCCACGTGGTAGATGGACTCGCCCATCTTCCCCAACAGCGCGCCCAGCATCGTCTCCAGGTCCGCCAGCCCCTTGCCCAGTGCCGCCCGCTCGGCCTCCAGCTCCTTGCCGCCCTCGCCTGTCTCCACCGTCTCGCGCACCTGCCCCAGCAGCCGCTGCAGCGTCGCCCCGCCGTCCCTCGCCACCTTGCGCAGCAGCAGGTCCAACGACTGGATGTGCGTGGTGCCCTCGTAGAGCGAGTCGATCTTCTGGTCCCGGATGTACTGCTCCATCGGGTAGTCCTTCAGGTACCCCGAGCCCCCGAAGCACTGCAGCGCCGTACCCAGCAGCTCGTAGCCCCGGTCCGAGCAGTAGCCCTTCACCAGCGGCAGCAGCAAGTCATTGAGCGAGTCGTACTCGGCGGCCTCGAGCGCCCGGTGCCCGCCCTTGAGCTCCACCTGGTCCTGGATGGAGGCCGTGTAGAGGCAGAGCGCCCGCATGCCCTCGGCGTGCGCCTTCTGCGCCATCAGCATCCGCCGCACGTCCGGGTGGTGCAGAATCGTCACGCGCGGGGCCTTGGCGTCGCGCGCCTCCTTCAGGTCCGAGCCCTGCTTGCGATCCTTCGCGAACTCCAGCGCGTTCAGGTACGCCGTGGACACCGTGGCCATGGACTTGATGCCCACCGCCATGCGCGCCTGCTCGATGATGTGGAACATCTGCCGGATGCCGTCGTGCACCTCGCCCAGCAGCAGGCCGCGCGCGGGCTTTCCGTCACCGAAGGTCAGCTCGCACGTCACCGAGCCCTTCAGGCCCATCTTCTCTTCGATCTTCGTGCACACCACGCCGTTGTGCTCGCCCAGCGCGCCGCCCTCCTCCACCCAGAACTTGGGCACGATGAAGAGCGAGAGCCCCTTGGTGCCCGGGCCCGCGCCCTCGGGCCGCGCCAGCACCATGTGGACGATGTTCTCCGTGCTGTCCGTCTCCGCGCTGGTGATGAAGCGCTTCACGCCCTCGAGCTCCCAGACGTCCCCGCCCACGTGCCGGGCCCTGGCCCGCGCCGCTCCCACGTCGCTGCCCGCGTCCGGCTCGGTGAGCACCATGGTGCCCACCCACCGCCGCTCCATCATCGCCGGCAGGTAGCGCTTCTTCTGGGACTCGGTGCCCAGCCGGTCGATGACGCGCGCCAGCACGCCGGCCAGCGTGTAGAAGGCCACCGCCGGGTTGGCTCCCACCATCAGCTCGAAGGCCGCCCAGCCCAGCGAGGGCGGTGCTCCCATGCCCCCCTGGTGCACCGGCAGCTCCAGCTGCGCCATCCCCGACTCGTGATAGGCCGCGATCGCCTTCTGGATGCCCGGCGGCAACGTCACCCGCCCGTTCTCCAGCTTCGGCGGGTTGTGCTCGGGCTCGGAGAAGCTCGGCGCCATCTCCTTCAGGCACACCTCGGCGAACGTCTCCAGCGTCTGCCGCGCCGCCGTCTCGTCGAAGTCCCCGAAGGGCGCCTTGCCCAGCGAGCTCCGCCCGATGTCCAGGAACTCGAAGAGGTTGAAGCTCAGGTCTCGCAGGTTGGGCTTGTAGTGGTTGGGCGCGGATGACATCTCGGCCTCCGACTGGAACGGGTTGTGCGGGTAGAGACCCAGGCTACCGCGTGTGACGGGCCCGGGCCGCCCTGTTTTCGCGGGGGGGTCGCAACCGGGGCCCGCTCGCTGCGACAATAGGACAACGAAGCACCCCCCGTGTGTCCAGCGAGGACCTTCCATGAGCATCCGAAGGATCGGCTTCAACCCCTTCGTCCAGACGGCGAACATCATCGAGGCCCAGCGGCGCATCGAGGCACAGCAGCGCGTCGAGGCCGTCGAGAAGCCCCTCGGGACCGATGACCCGGAGCTGATGACCGAGGAGCAGGCGCTCGAGGCCCTCAACGCGAAGCACCGCGCCGAGATGGAGGCGCTGGAGGCCGAGCGGGCCCAGAAGGAGCGCGAGACCGAGGCGCTGCGGGCCCAGCTGACGCTCGCCGATGGGTACGAGACGGCCCAGCGCGAGCTGGTGGACCTGAAGGGGGGCAAGGACGTCTCGAAGGAGACACCGCCGAGCGCCCGTGCGGACACGCCGGGGGTTTCGCTCGCGCACCTGGCCCGGGCCAACGTGTACGAGTCGGTGAGCCGGGCCGAGCGCGCCGCGGCGGAGCAGCAGGCCGCGCTGGAGCGGGCCGCGGCGGAGCAGGCCGCCGCCGCCGGTGGGGCCGGGGTGGACGACTGGATGGCGGCGGAGGTGGCCGCGCTCCAGGTGGATGGTGGGGCCGAGGTGGAGGCGGGCGAGGACAACTCGTGGATGGAGGCGGAGCTGTCCGCGCTCCAGGCCCAGGCCGAGGCGCTCGAGGAGGAGGAGGTCTACAGCGATCCGGGCGCGGACACGTTCTTCGCGAGCCTGGATGACATCGAGAACCTGGAGCAGGGTGGGGGAGCGTTCGATGACGCGGGGGCCAATGCCTTCGTGGCGAGCATGGATGACATCGCGCAGCTGGTGCCCGACTCCGCACCTGAATCTGCTCCCGAGGCCGTGCCACCGGTTGCCGCCGAGCCCGTGGCGCTGGAGCCCTCCGTGATTCTCGCGGCGGCGGAGGTGGTGCCGGAGGCCGGGCCCGTGGCCAGTGAGGAGGCCCCCGCTGCCGTGTCCGGTGCGCAGCAGGCACCGGCCCTGGGGCTCCCGTTCGACGACGAGGCGTGAACTGGTCCGACAATCGGACCAGTTGGGGAAGTTCGAGCCCGGGAGAGGGGGTATATCCGGGCCATGCGCAAGGTGGTCATCCCCCGCGCCGGTGGTTACGACCGGCTCACGCTCCAGACGCAGCCCGATCCCACTCCCGCTCCCGAGGAGGTCGTCGTCACCACGGAGGCCATCGGCGTCAACTACGCCGACTGCGTCATCCGCATGGGGCTATATGCCTCGGCCAAGGAGTACGTCGGCTGGCCCATCACCCCGGGCTTCGAGTTCGCTGGCATCGTGTCCGCGGTGGGCTCCGCCGTCACGGACCTCGCCGTGGGAACCCGCGTGTTCGGCGTCACGCGCTTCGGGGGCTACTCCACCCACGTCGCCGTGCCCCGCCACCAGGTGTTCCCCCTGCCCGCGCGCTTCGACATGGCCCAGGCCGCGGGCTTCCCCACCGTCTTCCTCACCGCCTACTACGCTCTCTTCGAGCTGGCCCATCCGCGCCCGGGGAGCACGTTGCTCGTGCACTCGGCCGCGGGCGGCGTGGGCGGGGCCCTGTTGCAGTTGGGGCGCATCGCCGGTTGCAGGACGGTGGGCGTCGTCGGCTCCAGCCACAAGGTGGAGACCGCGCGCGCCCTGGGGGCCGATGTCGTCATCGACAAGAGCCGCGAGGACCTCTGGCGCGCCGCTGAGAAGGCCGCTCCCCAAGGCTATGACGTGGTGCTGGATGCCAATGGCGTCTCCACGCTGCGCGACAGCTTTCGGCACCTCGCGAGGCCCGGCAAGCTCGTCATCTACGGCTTCCACTCCATGCTGCCGCGGGAAGGAGGCCGGCCCAACTGGGTGAAGCTCGCCGCGGACTTCCTGCGCACGCCCCGGTTCGATCCGCTCTCGCTCACCAACGCGAACGCGAGCGTCCTCGCCTTCAACCTCTCCTATCTGTTCGAGCGCCGGGATGTGCTCGAGGAGGCCATGGGACGGCTGCTCGCGTGGGTGGACGAGGGCCGCATCATCTCGCCGCCCGTCACCCGCTTCCCGCTGGAGCGCGTCGCCGAGGCGCACAGCGCGCTGGAGTCCGGCTCCACCGTGGGCAAGCTCGTGCTGGTGCCGTGAGGGTGGGGGCGGCGTGCACGCTTGGGCGTGTTGGCCGTCTACCTCGCTGCTCAGCGTGCGCTCGAACTGGAGTGCGAGGAGATGCGTGTGCCTTCACTCGGGCGGTCCGTGGTCTGCACATTTCGCAGGGAAGCCCTCATAATGAATCAGGAGCGTCTCCATGCCTTCTCCCAAGCGCCCAGCGACCGATGAGCTTCTCCGCGAACTCGATGCGCTCGAGTCCGAGTTGCCCTCGGCCCTCGCTTTTGGTGAGCCGGTCCGTGGCAGGGGGCAGGAGAGGGGCGAGGCTTCGTCGTCGCGCCGGGCTCCTCAGTCCCCTCGGCGTGTCCGGTCGAAGTCCAAGGACAGGTCCGGTTCTCGTTGAGCACCGTGGGCAAGCTCGTGCTGGTGCCGTGAGGCGCGTGGGCTAGACCTCCGCCGACCAGCCTTGCTTGCGTGGCTTGAGGCGCACCCGGAGGGGCGCCGGTTTCGAGGTCGCCACGTGCTCGAGCCGTTCGAGCGGGTATTCCTCCACGGGTCGTTCGTGCACCGCCATCAACCGGAGGAGCCGCTCCGCCGTTGCTCCCATGGAGAGGGGCTTGTCGAGCCGCTCCCACCGCGACACGGTCTCCTTGGCCACGCCCATCCGCTTCGCCAGGTCTGTGCTCGACAGGCCCAGCCAGGAGCGCAGGAAGCGGATCTCCCGGGGCGTGAGTGCCGCTTCCTTGCGTGCGAGCTGCAGCGCCAGTTGTGCGTGGAGTTGCTCGACGTTCGAGTAGCTCAGCTCCTCCTCGCCACAGTCCGGGCAATGGCGGACCTGCACCCCCTCGATGATGACACCCTCCAGCCCCGCATAGGCGCGTCGCGTCTCGTGCCGGACCGTCATCTTCCCCCCACACTGCAGGCATTTCATCGCTTCCTCCAGACCGTCACGACGACCAGCTCCGTCTCTCCCCGGAAGGTCACCACCACCCAGATGGTGTTGGTGTGGACCCGGTACCTCCAGGTGCCCTTCTCGTTCTCCGCGGGCTCGGTGATGTGCCCGCCTCGCAGCACGTTCGTCACGTCGACTTCCGTGAGATCGTCCTTCTCCATCTCCTCACGCGCATGGCGGGTGTAGGTGAGCTGGCCGTTCCTCAGCAGGAGCGAGATGCGCTTGCGCGCGGCATTGGCGTCCAATGGCTTGGACGGTTCCTGAGTTGATCTCACGTCAATATAGCCTCTTTCTCCCAGCTGCAACACCACGTCATGTGTCGCGCTGGATGCCTGCCGGCGTTCTTCCGGCGGCGGAGGCTGTCTTCGTCAGGCGATGGGCAGCTCCCGGCCGGCAACCGCTCCCTTGCAGTCCTGATGCCCAGTCAGGACCGAGGAGATGAATCGAGAGAGGGTCCCGCTCCGTGGATGGGAAGTCTTCCCTCGCTACCGGTTCGTCTGTCTCCGTTGTTTCATCGCCTCGTCCACGCGGCGGCCCAGCTCCGCGATGCTCTGTGTGAAGCCGATCGCCGTCACCGTCCCGGGAAAGCCGTTCTCCTCGTCCGCGAAGTTCGCCGTCCCCGCCACGCCCTCGTCGTAGTAGCGGTAGCCCAGGTTCGACAGGAACGCGATGACGTACTGCCTCGGCTCCTTCCCCGGCAGCGCTCGCACGATTCCCGCGTCGCTCCCGTAGTTCTCCGTCTGCCCCGTCTTGTGCAGGAACTCCACCTCCGCCGCCGCGTTGCACGGCCGCGTGTCCCGCTTGAACGCCGTCACCCCCACCGTCGCCGTCCCGTCCGCCGCCAGCCACCTCGCCGGCACCGCCGTGGGGATTCCCGGTCTCGCGTTCGCGTCTCCGCACACCAGCGTCGAGCTCAACCCCTCCGCGTACCCCTGGTCCGCCAGCAGCTTCTTCAGGAAGTTCCTCGCGGGCTCCGAGAGCTCCTCCGCCGTGACCGCGCGTCCCTCCTTCGTCCTCCACAGCACCCCCGGCCCTCCGTTGATCAGCAGGAACAGCCGCGCCGTATCCAGCGCCGTCATGTGGATGCTCCCCGGTTGCCAGTTCCTCCCCGTCACCGGTGAGGTGCCGTTCACCTGCAGCGTCCCCAAGCCCAGCTCCGCGTACTCCGCGTTCATCGCCTCCATCGCCCCCCGCTCGTGCAGCAGCTTCACCAGCGCCTCCGTCGAGCCGTTGTCCGATTCGACGATCATCGGCTCCAGCCAGCCCCTCAGCGGACGCTCGCCCTTGTCCACCGTGTCCCGGAGGAAGCGATACGGGGTGTCCAGCGTCAGCTCTCCCCGCTCCACGCGCCTCATCACCCCGTACGCGATGAGGATCTTGAAGAGGGACGCGGGGTAGGGCGCCATGAAGCGCAGCGGCGCCTTCTCGCGTCCGGGCACCAGGTCGTCTCCCGGTGGTGCGTCCGCCCAGCCCTTCTGCCCGTCCCAGCGCTCCAGGTCCCACCTCGTGAAGCGCACTGCTTGTGTTCCCAGTGTCCCCGCGTCGATGGGCACCGCCTTGCCCCGCGGGTAGTCCCTCGACAGCAGCACGTTCGCCACCGCCACTGGTCGGCCTTCCGCGTCCAGCTCGATGACCGCCACGTCCACGTTCGGTGGGTGGGCGATGCGCTCGCCCTGGTGTCTCCAGTCTCGCACCTGGTCGAAGCCCACTTTGCGCACCGCGTCGAGCAGCTCCGTCTCCAGGGCTCGGGAGCGGGTGGCGGAGATGCGCGGCTGGGAATCCGGGCCGGCCACGGCGGCCGTGCACAGCAGGAGGATGAGGCAGAGCGGGGTGGGGTGCATGGGGGTTCTTTGGGGGCGACGGTAGTTCTGGCGGGGGGGCGCGGTCAGCGGGCCCTGGGACAGGGACTTTCGGTTTTCGTCCCGGGACGCTCCGGTCTACCCTCACCCCGTCCCTCTCCCAGAGGGAGAGGGCTCAACCCGGGAATCGCCATACCCTCACCCCGTCCCTCTCCCGGTGGGAGAGGGGAGAGGTCCGTGAGTGGGTGAGCGGTCCGCGGTTGGGTGTCTTCTTCTGGTGTCTTCTTCTTGGTGTCCGCTCGCATCCTGTTTCTCTCCCGGAGGAGTGACTCGTGCCCATCGTCCACGACTGGCTTGCCCGCAGGGCCTCGCTCGCCCCTGAGCGCACCGCCCTCATCGACTCCCTCCGCGGTGACCGCTCCATCTCCTGGCGCGAGTGGAACTCCTCCGCCAACCGCACCGCCCGTCTCCTCCACGATGTCCTCGGTGTCCGCCGCGGCGACCGCGTCGCCGTGCTCGCCATGAACTGCACCGAGTTCCTCGACCTCCTCTTCGCCTGCGGCAAGCTCGGCGCCATCCTCCAGCCCCTCAACTGGCGCCTCAGCTCCCCCGAGCTCTCCTCCCTCCTCGCCGACGCCGAGCCCGTCGTCCTCGTCCACGGCTCCGACTTCCAGTCCCAGGTCCAGGCCGTCCGGCCCCTCGCCCGCGGCGTCCGGCACTTCGTCCACCTCGACGACTCCTCCGCCCGTCTGCCCGAGGACATCCCCTTCAGCCGCCGGGACTCCCTGTCGGACGCGCCGCTCCCGCACGTGGACGTGGAGCCCGAGGATCCGTGGGTGCTCTGCTACACCGGCGGCAGCACTGGCATCCCCAAGGCCGCCATCCTCACCCACCGCTCCATCACCGCCAACGCCGCCAACACCGTCGTGAGCTGGGGCCTCACCGCCGACGACACCGCGCTCCTCAACGCGCCCCTCTTCCACACCGGTGGCCTCAACGTCTTCACCACCCCGCTCGTCTACGTGGGGGGCACCACCGTCGTCGCGCGCGCCTTCGCCCTCGAGCAGGTCTTCGACCTCATCCACCGTGGCGCCATCAACCTCTTCTTCGGCGTGCCCACCATGTTCATCGAGATGCAGCGCCACCCGCGCTTCGACTCGGTGGACTTCTCCCGCCTCAAGCTGCTCGTCAGTGGCGGCGCCCCGTGCCCCCAGCCCGTCTTCGAGCGCTTCTTCGCTCGCGGCATCGACTTCAAGACCGGCTATGGCCTCACCGAGGCCGGGCCCAACAACTTCTGGCTCCCCTCGGGTGACGTGCGCCGCAAGCCCGGCTCCGTCGGCGTGCCCCTGTTCCATGTCGAGGCCCGGCTCGAGGGTGATGGCGAGGAGGGTGAGCTGCTCCTGCGCGGGCCCCACCTGTGCGCCGGCTACTGGCGCCGCCCCGAGGAGACCGCGAAGACCTTCGCCGGGGGATGGTTGCACACCGGAGACCTCGCCCGGCGCGACGCGGAGGGGTGCTTCACCATCATCGGCCGCAGCAAGGACCTCATCATCTCGGGCGGAGAGAACATCTACCCCTCCGAAGTGGAGAACGTGCTCGCCGCGCACCCCGAGATCGCCGAGGTGTGTGTGATTGGCGTGCCCGATTCCAAGTGGGGCGAGGTGCCTCGGGCCCTCGTGGTGCCCCGCCCCGGCGCGGATCTCACCGAGGCCCAGGTGCTCGACTTCTGCCAGGGCCGGCTCGCCCGCTACAAGCAGCCCCGCTCCGTGCGCTTCCTGGAGGCGTTGCAGCGCACCAGCGCCGGCAAGGTGGATCGCCACTCGCTCTCCGCGAAGCACGGCACCCCGCGGTGAGGCGGCGGTAGACCCTCACCCCAACCCTCTCCCAAAGGGAGAGGGGGCTTCATCCTGCGCCTCCGGGCGCTCCACCTGGAAGCGTGACACCAGCTCCCTCAATTGGCGTGCCCGCGCCTCCAGGTCCTCCACCGCCTTGGTGATCTGCTCCACCCCCGCCGCCGACTCCACCGCCTGGTTCGACAGCGCGTGGATTCGCAACGTGAGCGCCTCGCCCGTCTCCGCCTGGGTCGCGTGCGCTTTCGCCGTGTCCTTCACCCGCCGTTGGATCTCCTCCGCTCCCGCGACGATGCGCTCCAGCGCCTTGCCCGTCTCCGCCGACAGCGCCAGCCCCTCGCTCACCTTCAGGCGCCCCTGCTTCATCTGCGCCGCCGCCGCCTCCGTCTCCGTCTGGCTCTGCTTCATCAGCGTGCCGATCCGCTCCGCCGCCGTCCGCGCCCGCTCCGCCAGGTTGCGCACCTCCTGGGCCACCACCGCGAAGCCCTTCCCGTTCTCCCCCGCCCGCATCGCCTCGATGGCCGTGTTCACCGCCAGCACCCGCGTTTGATCCGCCACGTCGGAGATGAGCTCCACCGCCCGCTCCACCTCCTCGCTCCACTCCGTCAGCCGCTCCACCATCCGCGCCGAGCGCTCCACCACCTGGGCGATCTCCTTCATCTTCTCCCCCGTCCCCCTCACCACCGCGCCGCCTTCGCGCGCCGCCCGCTCGTTCGCCTCCGCCGCCCGTGCCGCCAGCTCCGCCTGGCTTGCCCCCATCGCGAGCTCCTGCGTCATCCCCATCACCGCGTCCGTCATGCTCCTCAGCGACCGCGACTGCTCCTGCGCCGCCAGTCTCAGCCCGGCCGCCGAGCGGTGGATGTGCCGCGCGTCCGTCTCCGTCGCCCGCGACACCTCTCCCATCTCCCGCAGCATCCGCTGCACGTCCCCCACCATCGCGTTGAAGGCCCGGCCCAGGTCCCCCACCTCGTCGTGCGAGGGCGCCACCACCGTCACCTTCAAGTCTCCCCTCGCCACCTTCCCCGCCGCGTCCACCAGCGAGCGCACCGGCCTCAGCACGCGCCTCGAGAAGTACACCCCCGCCAGCCCCGCCAGCGCGACGCCCGACAGCAGCGCCACCCACAGCCGCCGCTGCACCGCCGCCACCTCCAGCTCGATGTCCTCCACGTACACGCCCGTCCCCAGCACCCATCCCCATGGCGCGAACAGCTTCACGTAGGACACCTTGGGAATCGGTTGCGGCTCGCGCGGACGGGTCGCCAGGTACTCCACCGCGCCCTCTCCCTCGCGGCGTGCCAGCTCCACGATGTCCACGAACACCCGCTTGCCCGCCACGTCCTGGTACCCCTTCATGTCCTCGCCGATCCGCCCCGGCAGGAAGGGGTGCATCACCAGCCGTGTCTCCAGGTCGTTGAGCCAGTAGTACTCGGCGTTCGCGTAGCGCAGGCCTTCCAGCATCGCCGCCGCCTCGCGTTGGGCCTCCCGCTGCGTCAGCTCGCCCGAGCGCACCCGGGCCTCGTAGGAGGCGAGGATGCCGTGGCCCGCCTCCACCAGCTGCCGCACCGCCCGGATGCGATCGTCGCGCAGCTGCTGCCGGATGGCCGGTAACACGTACAGCTGCTGCAGCAGCAACAGCGGCAACACGGCGATCAGCAGCGCCACGTAGAACTTCGTCAGCAGGCTGCGCCTTCGTCCGAACCCGAGCGCCATTCCGCCCAGCCTAGGGCAAACCCGAGCGGATGTTCAGGAGCCCACAGCCCGTTTCCCCGCGCTCCGGGGGCTCAGCACCGCGGCAGGTTGGCGTCCGGCGGGCAGTTCCACTCCGCGTGGCAGCACTCGCCCCCCTCGCGGCCACAGGGCAACTGGCACGTCTCCACCCAGTCACAGGGGTGCTGGCTCTCCAGTCCCGCCGACTGGGGCACCGTCTCCTCCCCCTGCCGTGCCCCGCAGTCCCTCGTGCCCGGCTCGCACGTCACCCCGGGCGGCACGGGCTCCGTGGACACCGAGCCCACCACACCGAGCGGCAGTCCCAGCAGCATGCCCGCCACGGCCACCACACAGACCCTCATCGCCTTCACGACCCTACCCCCTCGCCCCCGGGCTTCCACCCTGGGACGCTGCGTCACGAACGCTCTCTCATGTCGATGTCTGGCTCTGATGTGCCCATGGCGCGTCGCGGTGCGAAGGGCGTGGAACCGGGAATTCGCGACCTCGTCACCCAATGGGCGGACCGGGTGTCCGGCCCACGGCACTTACCCGTCCCCCGGGATGGAGGCGGTGGGGGGGCGACAGCGGTTTTGGGGGCTACAGCTCCGACAGCAGGCGGCTCAGGTCGTCCGGCTTCACCGGCTTCACCAGGTGCAGGTCGAACCCCGCCTCGCGCGCCCGGCTGTGGTCCTCCGTCCCGCCATAGCCCGTGAGCGCCACCAGCCGGATGCCCCGGCCGATCTTCGCCCGCAGCTCCTCCGCCACCCGGTACCCGTCCAGCCCCGGCAGCCCGATGTCCACCAGCGCCACCTCCGGCGTGCGCTGCACCGCCAGCTCCAGGCCCCTCAGTCCGTCCGCCGCCACCTCCACCCGGTGGCCCCACGTCTCCAGCAGCTCCTGCAGCGCCTGCCTCGCGTCGGGGTTGTCCTCCACCAACAGGATGTGCCGCCGCCGCTTCACCGGCTCCGGCGGCACCACCTCCTGCTCCGACTCCACCGGTTGCGGCTGCAGCGGCAGCCACACCACGAACTCGCTGCCCCGGCCCGGGCCGTCGCTGTGCGCCTCGACCCGGCCGCCGTGCATCTCCACCAGGTTGTGCACCAGCGTCAGCCCGATGCCCAGTCCGCCTCGCGTGCGCTCCAGCGACTCGTCCGCCTGCGAGAAGAGCTCGAACACCGAGGGCAATATCTCCGGCCGGATGCCGATGCCCGTGTCCTTCACCCGCACCCGCGCGCTCGCGCTTCCATCCCCCGAGGGCACGCGCTCGGCCGTCACCGTGAGGGTGCCCCCGGCGTCCGTGTACTTCAGCGCGTTGTCCAGCAGGTTGGTGAACACCTGCACCAGCCGTGTCGTGTCCGCCTCCATCCACAGGGGCATCGCCGGCACGCTCGACTCCAGCTTCAGCGTCTTGCTCTCCGCCTGGGGGCGGAACATGGTCAGCACCTGCTCCAGCACGCCCCGCAGGTCCACCCGGGCCTGGCGCAGCTCCACCTTGCCCCGCGTCAGCCGGCTCACGTCGAGCAGGTCATCCACCTCCCGCGCCAGGTGGTTCGTCTGGCGTTGGATGATGGAGATCATCCGCGCGTCCTTGGGGTCCGCGGGGGCGCGGCGCTCGAGGATGCCCGCCGCGGTGGTGATGGCGGCCAGGGGGTTGTGCAGCTCGTGCGCGAGCATGGCCAGGAAGAGGTCCTTGCGCCGGTCCGCCTCCGTGAGGTGCTCCGCGCGCCGGCGCAGGTCCTGCTCCGCGCGCCGCATGCGCAGCAGGGAGCGCACGGTGGCGATGAGCTCCTCGCCCTCGAAGGGCTCGGTGAGGTAGGCGTCGGCGCCGCCCTCCAGCCCGCGCACCTTCTTGTCCGGGGTGACGAAGGTGGCCGAGGTGTGCATCACCGCGATGGAGGCCGTCTCCGGCCGGCCGCGCAGGCGCTGGCACACCTCGTAGCCGCTGATGTCCGGCAGCTTCACGTCCAGCACCACCACGTCCGGGCGCTCCAGGGCGGCCAGCCGCAGGGCCTCCTCGCCGGTGGCGGCCTCCAGCACGCGGTAGCCCGCCATGCGCAGGGTGCGCGTGGACAGGTAGCGCGTGGCGTCGTCGTCGTTGACGTTGAGAATCGTCGCGGAAGAAGTCAGCTCAGCCACGGCGGCTCCCCTCTGCCCTGTCGGTGCCCAGTCCCGTCTTGTGCAGGGCGTCCCGGATGCGCGTGATGGCCACTTCGCGGCTCAGCTTGTGCTTGGCGAGAATGGTCGAGGTTCCCTTCTCCAGCCGCTGGCGCTCCTCCTCCTGCAGCTGGCGCGAGGTGTGGAGGATGACGGGGATGTCGCGCGTGCGCGGGTCCGCCTTCAGCTCGTCGAGGACGTCGAAGGCCGTCATGTCCGGCAGCACGAAGTCCAGGAAGATGAGGTCCGGGGTCTGCTCGCGCGCCAGCCGGAGGCCCTCGGGGCCCGTGCCCGCCTCCGCGAGGAGGTAGGGCGTGTCCTTGAGCAGCTGGCGCAGCAGGTAGCGGTGCACCTCGTCGTCGTCGATGATGAGCAGCTTCTGCACCGGGCCGCTGCGCGCCATCTCCGCCAGCTTGCGCAGCAGCTGCTCCTCGACCACGGGCTTGAGCCAGAACTCGTCGGCGCCCAGGGCGCGTGCCTTCTGCTCCCGGTCCATGAGCGTCACCACCAGGACGGGGATGTCGCGCGTGGCCTCGTTGCCCTTGAGCTCGGAGAGGAAGCTCCAGCTCGTCTCGCCCTCCAGCATGACGTCCATCACCATGGCCGCCGGACGCACCCGCTGCAGCGTGCGGCGCGCCTCCTCCACCGTGCGCACCGGCAGCACCTGGAAGCCCGAGCGCGACAGGTACTTCTCGTACAGGAAGAGCGTCTGCCGGTCGTCCTCCAGCACCATCACCGGCGCGCGGCCCGGCTCCAGCTGCTGGCTGCGCTCGGTCATCCCCACCATCTCCGCCACCTCCGGGTGCACCCGGGGCAGGGTGAAGGTGAAGGTGGAGCCCCGGCCCGGCGCGCTCTGCACGGTGAGGCTGCCGCCCAGGAACTCCGCCAGCCGCCGCGACAGCGCCAGGCCCAGGCCCGTGCCCTTCACCTGCTTCTGCAGGGGGCTCTCCACCTGGGTGAACTCCTCGAAGATGTGCGCGTGGTGCTCCGGCGCGATGCCGATGCCCGTGTCGCTCACCCGGAAGCACACCGTGTCCTCCGGCCCGCGCTCGGCGGACACCGTGACGTGGCCCTTCTCGGTGAACTTCAGCGCGTTGGACACCAGGTTGCGCAGAACCTGGCTCACCTTGGCCTCGTCCGTCTCCAGCTCCAGGTCCGCCAGCGGCGTCTCGAAGCGCAGCTCCACCGGCGAGTCCGCCGTCACCAGCGGCCGCATCATCCCGCGCAGCGCGCCCAGGAATTCCCCGGCGCCGAACTTCACCGGCCGCAGCGTCGCCTTGCCGGACTCCATCTTGGAGAGATCCAACAGGTCATTCACCAGCTCGAAGAGGGCCTCGCCCGAGGAGCGGATGAACTGCACCTGCTTCTGCTGCTCCGGGGTGAGCGAGCCGTTGGCGGGGTTGAGCAGCAGCCGGGCCAGGCCGAGGATGGAGTGCAGCGGGGTGCGGAACTCGTGGCTCACGTTGGCCACCACGCGGCTCTTGATTTCCGCGGCGCGCACCAGGCTCTCCGTCTTCTCGTCCAGCTCGGCGTGCAGGGTGCGCACGCCGCGGTTGGACTCCTCCAGCTCGCGGTTGATGCGGATGAGCTCGTCCGCGCGCCGCTTGAGCTCGCGCTGCTGGCGCTCCGTCTCGCGGTGCAGCGCGGCCAGCTCGCTCATCGTCTCCGTCACCTGCGAGAGCGAGGCGGCGTAGTCCTCCGTCACCAGGCTGCCCACCAGCGCCACGCCGCCCTCGTGCGGGGCGCCCCGGAAGGCGAAGGTGCGCGGCTGGCCTCCCACGCACAGGATGATTTCCCAGCGCTCCACCCGCTCGTCGCGGGCGAGGGTGACGAGCTTGTCCACCTTCTCCTCGGTGCCCTGCGCCGCCAGCGAGCGCAGCGTCTGGCCCGGGGCGGCCTCGAGCAGCCGCACGGCGCGGTCATCCATCCAGGTGAGGGCGCCGGACGCATCACAGACCAGCGCCACCTCGCGGCTCAGGAAGTGCCACGGGGACGCCGGTACGGAGGCGGTCATGACTGCTCCTTTTCCAGGGCGGTGAGCCCTGTCGCCACCGTCACCCGGGGCAACTCCGAGACGGAGACATCCCGGGTCAGCGCCGACTCCAGCGCCTCCAGCAGCGCGCGGTAGCTGCACCGCAAGTCCCTTCGCGGCCAGAAGCCCGCGTACCACCGCACGTGTTCCACGAAGAGCCCCGGCCGCTGCGCACCGAGCGAGTCCATCAGGTAGGACAGTTGCAACAGCAACTCATCTCCCAGGCGGATCTCCTGCCCCCGGGTGAGCGTCCCCTCGCGCGCGGACAGCTCGCCGAGGGTCTGCGGCACCAGCCGGGGCAGGGCCAGGTGCACGGCGCGAGCGGGGCCCTCGGGCCACTCCAGGGCCGCCTCGGCCGCGCGCACGTAATCGAGCGCCTCGGGCGGCTGCGTCAGGCCCTCGCGCACCAGCGCGCCGTACAGCCCCTGGAAGTGCGTGGCGATGTGGCGCGAGCTCATGCCGCGGGGCACCAGCAGGCCCTGCAGCCAGCGCGCGTAGCGCTCCATCACCCCGGCGTCCTTCGCCTCCAGGGCCTGCACCAGGTAGCGCACGTGGAAGACGGCGTCCTCGCTTCCGAAGCGCCGCGCCCGCTCCTCGCCGTAGCGGGCGAACCAGAAGGGGTCATCGTAGAGCTCCGAGACGGACGCCTCGGCCAGCCGCTGCGTGCGGCGCTCCACTTCACGGGCCAACGACTGCATGCCTAGACCTCGAACATCCTGCAGGCCGCGGCCACCAGCTCTCGCGCGTCCTTGCCGAAGAAGGGGACTCCCAATTCCGCCTCCACACCGGGAACCCAGGTGAAGGCCAACCCCCCTACGGCCATGGGCAGCGCCGGTGCCACCTCACGCACCGCCGCCACCGCCTTGCGCAATGCGGGCAGGTGGTACGTCATGGTGACCGAGAACGCCAGCAAATCGGGTTTTGACTCGCGCACCTCGCGCACGAGGTGCTCGGTGGGCACGTTGGCCCCGAGGAAGCGCACATCGAAGCCCGCCATCTCCAGGAAGTCGCTGGCCATGCGGGCGCCCAGCTCGTGCAGCTCTCCCTCCACGCACGTCAGCAGCACCCTGCGCCCGTTGGGCGGGTCTCTCTGCAGGTGGCGGTAGAGGTGGGACAGGGCCAGCTGGGAGATGGCGGTGGCCATGTGCTCCTGGGCCACGGAGATTTCGTTCTCCTGCCACATCCGGCCGATCTCCCACTGGGCCTTCTGGATGACGTCCAGGTGCAGGGTGGAGAGGGGGATGCCCCGGAGGATTCCCTCGTCCACCAGCAGGCGCAGGGCCTCCCGGCGATTTCCCGCCAGCTGGGCGGAGAGGTACGACGCGCGAATCGCGGCGATGGTGTCGGTGGTCACGGATGGAGATCGCGATGGGGGGAGAGGGGCACGGTACTCGGGTCTATTCACTCCTTGAAGCGAGGGCTGCTCGATTTCCCAGGCAGTCAACAACGGCGGGCGGGAGGGTACGTCCGGGTGTTTCGCTCGCCTGCTCGAAAGCCGGGAAACCAAGGGCTTGGGAGTGCTCCGGGGAAGAAAAGCGCGGGAAGGAGGGAGGCGAGGTAACAGCCGGAGGCGGGCGCGGTGTTCCCTTCCCTGGCAGGAGGCCGCATGCGTTCCCCGACCCGCACCCCCGACTGGCTTCTCGAGAGGATCGCCCTGGGAGAGCTCCCCCCCCGAGGAGCTCGCCCGCGCCCGGGCGCGCCTCCTGGAGGAGCCGGACGGGGCGGCCCGGCTCGCCGCGCTCGAGGTGGACAGCGCGGCCACCCTGGAGCGGCACCCGCCCGCCGGTGTGGCCCGGCAGGTGGCCGCCCGGGTCCGCCGACGCTTTCCGTCCCTTGCCTCTGCGTTCGTGCCGGCGCTCGCGGCCGCGGCGCTCGTCCTGCTCGTGCGGCCTCCGGCGGCGGCCCCGGTGGCCCCGGAGACGCGCGTGGAGGAGACGCGGGTGAAGGGGCTGGAGCCCCGGCTCACCGTCCACCGGCAGCGGGACGGGGCGGCCGAGGCGCTCGCGGATGGGGCGCTCGCGGCCTCGGGGGACGTGGTGCAGCTGGCCTTCGTGGCCGCGGGCCGGGCGCATGGGGCCATCCTCTCCGTGGACGGGCGCGGCACCGTCACGCTGCATGCCCCCGAGTCCGGTGCCGGCTCGGTGCCGCTGACGCCCGCGGGGACGCACGCGCTGCCGGGCGCCTATGCGCTGGATGATGCTCCGGACTTCGAGCGCTTCTTCCTCGTCACCGCCGAGGCCCCCTTCGCCCTGGAGGAGGTGCTCGCCGCCGCCCGCTCGCTCGCTGGACGCCCCGAGGCGCGCACCTCGCCGTTGCCCCTGCCTTCGCGGTACATGCAGGCCTCCTTCACGTTGGAGAAGTCCTCCCCATGAGTGCCTCGAGAGTCCTCGCCCTGCTGTGTGTGCTGCTGGCCGTGCCCGCGCTCGCGGAGCCGGGTCCGGTGCGGCGGTTGGCGCTGCTCGTGGGCGTCAACGACGGAGGGCCCGAGCGCGTGCGGCTGCGCTATGCGGTGTCCGACGCGCGCTCCTTCGACAAGGTGCTGGGGGAGCTGGGCGGAGTGGCGGCGGCGGACCGGCGCGTGCTGGTGGACGTGGGGCGTGCGGGGCTGCTGGAGGCGCTCGGCGAGCTGCGCGCGCGCACCGAGGCGGCGCGGGGCTCCGGGGCGTCGCGGGTGGAGGTGCTCGTCTACTACTCGGGGCACTCGGACGAGGAGGGCCTGCTGCTCAAGGGCGAGCGCCTGGGGTATGGCGAGCTGCGCCGGGCCCTGGATGCGCTGCCCGCGGACGTGCGCATCGCGGTGCTGGACAGCTGTGCCTCGGGGGCCTTCGCGCGGGCGAAGGGGGGGACGCGCCGGCCGGCCTTCCTGGTGGACTCGGGCAACAAGGTGAAGGGGCACGCCATCCTCACGTCTTCGAGCGAGGACGAGGTGTCACAGGAGTCGGACAGGCTGGGGGCCTCGTACTTCACGCACCACCTCATTTCGGGGCTGCGGGGCGCGGCGGATGCGACGCGGGATGGGCGGGTGACGCTCAACGAGGCCTACCAGTTCGCCTTCCACGAGACGCTGGCGCGTACGGAGAAGACGCGGGGAGGGGCGCAGCACCCGGCGTATGACATTGAATTGGCGGGCTCGGGGGACCTGGTGATGACGGACCTGCGGGCGACGTCGGCGGGGCTGTACCTCACCGAGGCGTTGGAGGGCCGGCTCTTCGTGCGGGACGAGGCGGGCATGCTGGTGGTGGAGGTGCAGAAGCTGGCGGGCCGGGCGGCGGAGCTGGGACTGGCGCCGGGGCGCTACCAGGTGAGGCGCGAGCTGGAGGGCGGGGCCTCGGAGGCGGGCTTCACGTTGGTGGAGGGGCAGCGCACGCCGCTGGCGCCGGCGAGCTTCCAGGCGGTGGCGCTGGAGGCCACGGTGTCGCGCGGAGGGCCGGAGGTGGCGCCCGAGTCCTCCGCGGTGGGGCTGGCGCGAGTGGATCCAGAGCTCCTGGCGCGAGCCGGCCTCACCGAGGCGCCGGTGCTGCACCCGCTGCACAGCTACACGCGGGTGCCGGTGTCGCTGAGCCTCATTCCACAGCTGAGCACCAACGGGCTGCGGGCGCCGTCGATCGGGCGGGTGGAGAACCAGCTCGCGTTGGGCGTGGTGAATGGAGGCCGGGCGGTGCGGGTGAGGGGGGCGGCGTTGTCGCTGGTGGCGAACTGGTACGAGGAGGAGGCGCACGGCCTGCTGTTGTCCACGGGCTTCAACGCGGTGAAGGGGGATGCGAGCGGGCTGATGGCGTCCCCGGCGGCGAACGTGGTGCTCGGGCAGGTGGAGGCGTTGCAGCTGGCGGTGGGGGCGAACGTGGCGGCGGGCTCGGTGTGGGGCGTGCAGGTGGCGGCGGGAGGCAACGTGACGGGGGGGAGCTTTGGAGGCATCCAGGGGGCGGCGGGCCTCAACGTGACGCGAGGGGACTTCGCGGGCCTGCAGGGGGCGGTGGGGGGGAACGTGACGGGGGGCGCGGTGAAGGGCGTGCAGTGGGCCGTGGGTTTCAACCGCGCGAGCGACGTGACGGGCGTGCAGGCGGCGCTGCTGAACGTGGGCGGGGACGTGACGGGGGTGCAGCTGGGCCTCATCAACGTGGGGCGGGTGGTGACGGGGGTGCAGCTCGGCCTGGTGAACGTCTCCGAGGAGGTGAAGGGCGTGCCGGTGGGGCTGCTGTCCTTCGAGAAGAAGGGTCAGTTCCACGTGGAGCTGTACGGCAGCGACATCCAGCTCACGAACCTGGCGGTGAAGTTTGGAGGCAAGTACCTGTACACGGCGCTGCTGGGGGGAATCGGGCCGGACGACCGGTTGGAGCGCTTCAGCCTCGGAATGGGGCTGGGGCTGCACCTGCCGTTGGGCGAGCGCATGTGGCTGGACGGGGACGTGGCGGGAAGCACGGTGCTGCGCGTGAGGGATCCGTTCGGGGGGAGCGCGAACGTGCTCGGCCAGGGGCGGGTGATGTTGGGGGTGCAGCTCTTCGAGCGCTTCGCCTTCTTCGGCGGGCCCACCTACAACGTGTACTTCGCCGGGAGCGAGGGAGACCGGTACAAGCTCACCACGCTGCCGTCGCGGGAGGAGTGGCTGTCGGAGAGCACCACGGTGCGGTACTGGCCCGGGGTGCAGCTGGGCATCCGGATGTGAGGTGGGCGCGGCCTACTGCGCGGGGCCGAGGAGGAGCAGCCCCTCGCGAGCCAGCTCCAGGAAGAGGGAGGACGGGCAGCCGAGCTCCGTGCGAAGCGCTGCGACGGAGTGTTGGCCGGTGCTGGCCCGCAGGACGCGTGCCCGCGTCACCTCCAGGGCTCGCGGCACGACCTGACCGGGGCTCACGCTGGTGAGGAGCAGGTAGCGCTCCTCGTCCGGCAGGGACTCCGGCAGCGAGACGGCGCCGCCCGAGCGCGGCAACATCCGGGGATCCATCCGGAAGGGGAGGACGCGGCACCACGGACCGAGCCTCGGCCGCGCTGCCTCCAGCGCGTCGCCCTCGGGCGGAGACTCCGGCACGGAGGGGAGGGCCAGCCCCGACTTTCCCAGCTCGAGCAGGGCCAGCTCCGCCTCCAGCAGCTCGGCGAGAGGGGGGTGCACGAGCTCGCCCGAGCGCAGCAGTCCCTGGAGGAACCCGGCGAAGCGCCGGGCCTCGCGCACGTACATGACGCTGGTGGGAGGGTTTTCGCGCCAGTAGCGCTGCACGAGGGGCTGGAGCTTCGGGTGGGCCATGGCCTCGCTGGTGCGAGGCAGGGTGTTGGTGAGCATGCTCAGCCGGTTGGCGCGGTGGAGCAGGGTCGTCACCTTCATGCCCGCGTCGCGGGCGAGGGCATGGAGCCGGCGCCGCTCGCGCTCGGTCAGCTCGAGGCCCACGAATTGAGCAGGGAGCTCCGGCTCGGGGAGGGCGGCCACCTCGGCGCGCAGGGCGGGGGACATGACGAGTGCGGAGAGGGCCCGCTGGAAGCCCGCGAGGGACATGACTCAGGGCCTCCCGCCGTGGCGCTCCAGCACGCCGCGCAGGCGCCGCAGCTCGCCGAGCAGGACGTCGGTGCCGAGCAGCGGGACGTAGTTGCCGAACATCTCGAAGACGACGCCGCCCAGGTTGGGCAGCCGAGGCAGCACCTGCTCGAGCAGTTCCCACACGGGCTCGGGACAGGCGCCCGAGTGCGCATCGAGGTAGAAGCCCTGCCACTCGTAGCCACCGGCGATGTGCAGCTCCACCACCTGCGAGAGGTCCAGGGCCTCGAGGAAGTCGAGCGGCGAGAAGCCGTGGTTGCGCGCGTTGGTGTAGAGGTTGTGGAGGTCCAGGAGGAGGCCGCTGCCAGTGCGCTCGCCCAGACGCCGCAGGAAGGCCGGCTCGCTCAGCTCCTGCTCGGGGAGCTGGTAGTAGAAGACGTTGTTCTCCAGGAGGAAGGGGGCGTCCACGGCCTGCCGCACCTGGGCCACGCGTCCGGCGAGCAGCTCCAGCGTGTCCTCGTCATAGGGCACCGGGAGCATCACGCCGATGTCCATGTGCTCGCCGTGTGTGTGGGGCAGGCGGGTGAAGGACAGGTGTTCGCTGAGCCAGGCGAAGTGGTAGCGCCGCTGCCAGCGTGCGAGTTGGGCGACGTAGTCCGGGGAGAAGCCTCCCTCGGCGCTGCCCAGCGACATGCCCACCGAGTGGGCCACCAGGGGGCGGCGCGCGGCCACCCAGTCCAGCAGCCGCAGTCCCTCGGGGTTTTCCCGGAAGCGCAGGGCGCCGTCGGGGTCGCGCTCCTCGGTCCAGAAGATGTCCGGGATGACTTCCAGGAAGTCGTAGGCCTCCAGGTTCTCGCGCACGAACTCGCGCAGCGAGCCCTGGTAGGACAGTCCGACGCCCAGCCTGGACCGGGGTTGGCTCAAGGGACTACAGGTCGCCGGCCAGCAGGTTCTGATACTGCGCGTTCAGCACGGTCGGATCCGCGCCCGAGGCGCACGTGGGGCACTCCACGGTGGGAACCAGGACGCTGCTGTCGGTTCCTCCGGTCACGGTGTCCAGAAGATCGTTGTCCAGCTCGAGGGTCTCGGGAACGGAATGGCTCGTAGTCATACAATGATAGTAAAAAATGACAGCCAGGACAGTCAAGACCACCCCGGGCGATTGCGGAGGGACAGGGAGAGCGAGCCGCTGTGGTGCCGAGCGGTTTGGGGTAACTCTCCGCCATGAGCATCTGCACGCTGCTGGGACTGATGGGCGGGTTGTCCCTCGTGGGGTGGGTGGCCCTGGCGGTCTTCTTCTGGCGAAGGGAGCGGGAGGCCAGCCGTCGCCACAAGGAGCAGTTGCGGCTGCTGGGCACGGAGGAACTGCTGTCGCGTGCGCGCAACTGGGGCGCGATGAACCGTCACGCGGAGTTGCCGGCGGTGGTGGAGTTCCGCTCCCTGCTGGAGCAGCACCGCTACGAGGAGATGTTGTTGGGCTGGAGAGCGCTGACCGCGTCGTTGTTCGCCCTGGAGGAGCACGTCTCCACGGAGGGTCCGCGGGTCTACGACAGCGATGCCTTCCGCGTGCTGCGGGACTACGTGGAGGTCCTCCACGAGCGCCAGCAGCGGGGGGAGTAGCCGGCGGGGCGCCCTGCGTCGTCCTCAGTCGTCGCGTGTGGTGGCGGTGGAGTGGGAGCGGAGGAACGCCGCGACCCGCTCGGCCGCGTTGCGGCGGATGCTCATGTAGAAGAGCTGGTACTCCACGGGATGGTAGTTGCCCTCGCCCATGGCGTGGTCGAGCAGCCGGCTCATGAAGTCGCGCGGCATGTCTCCACGGATGAGGACCTCCAGCTTTCCGTTCTTGCACTGCGCTCCGGTGAGGCCTGGCATGACCTGGGGAGGTGTGGCCTCGAGGAACACGGCTCCTTGGTTCTGCTCCCACGAGGCCGGCGCGGTGTCGTGGCGCCAGGACAGGGGATTCACACAGAGGAACGGCCCCGACGCGGACGCCGCGTCCATCGCTGGCTCACGCACCTGGATGCGCTCCGAGGCGTTGGCGGCCCGTGCGTTCCAGCTGATGAGGCAGCCGGTCTGCGCTGGCGAGTCGCAGAAGGGGATGTCGGGAAGGCTCCGCTGGAGGGAGTCCTCGGGCATCGGAATCCCGATGAGGTACGCGGCGACGAGCTGGTGGCGGAGCGGAGTTCCGCTGACGGCCTCGCGCAGGAGGCGTCTGGCGAGCACGGTCCCCTGGCTGTGTGCCGCGAGGATGAAGGGCCGTCCGCGATGGTGGTGCTCGCGCCAGTAGTGGAACGCCGCGGCGACGTCCCGGTAGGCGAGGTCCAACGCGGCCTGGCCTTTTTCCACGGGGCCGGTGAAGGCGGTCATGTTGGCCTGGCGGTACCGGGGGGCGTAGATGGCACAGCAGGCGTTGAAGGCACTGGCTTGAATGAGGGTCGCCACCCGGTCGGTGGCTTCGTTGAGCGTGGAATCATCGACGGGCCCATTCCACTCGCCGCCGATATAGGTGGTGGGGTGGATGTAGAAGACATCCACGGGGGCCTGGGAGGGTTCGACGGCCGGGCTCGAGGGCAGCGCCGTATCCGCGAGGTCATGGAGCTCGGGAAGCGCGCTCCAGGAGGAGGGCCGGCTGTAGTCGGGAGGAGCGGGGGGACGCGCTTCGCTGAACGGAGTCCTGGGGGTGACGGACCAGAGGAAGAGGGACGCGAAGTTCATCCCCAGGAGCACCATCAGGAGGGAGCAGACCAGGAGCGTGGCGGCGAGGATGCGCTGGAGCTTGTTCCGCATGGTGTCATCTTCCCTGGGCGCGCCTGCTCCGCGTACCGATCTCCTCCAGTCCGTTCGTCTCCGAGTCCTTCGTAGCGGGGAACTGGAGTGTCGTCACGGAGGCGATCCGGGGAGCGCGAGACGGACGCCGACGCACCAACCGCCGCAGGCCGTTGCCCAGGATGGAGCGCCAGTTGCGCCAGGTGAGTGGTGCCATGCAGACCAGCACCTCGCCCTCGGGGTGAAGCGGGTTGCGCTCGTGGAAGAACCGGATGTGGGGCTGGGTGAGGTCCGCCTCGGAAATGGAAGCGACTCCCGCCTTCAGCTTCTTGCCACCCCGGTGGTGCACCACGCCCAGGGTGGAGTCCCAGCTGTCGCCGTACCATGGGTGCGCCAGCGACTCCATCAATCCCCGCTCCCAGTGGGGCATTGGTTGTTCGGGCCTCGGCCAGAACTCGGCGAAGTTGAAGGCGAGCAGCAGGTAGCTCTTGTAGCTGAAGGTGTCGAAGAACCAGTAGATGGGGGCCAGCGGGTGCCGGAGTCGCGTGCGCAGGAAGCACACCAGCCCGGCGCGTTGGAGCAGGTTCCGGCCGCGGTAGCTTCCTGGAAGTCCACTGCCGCCATGCCCACCAGAGCTCCGGCGCGCTGCTCGCGGTACAGGATGACCTCGGCGTGAGCGTCGAGCTTGCGCTCCCAGTCCTGGCGGTCGGTCTCGACGAAGCGCGAGGTGAAGTCCCACAGTTCCGACCGCGTCTCGTTCGTCAACGACGCCGTCGGGAGCAGCCGCATGCGGACGGATGGCATGCGGCTCATCCTCACCCCATCTGTTCACTCCAGTACATCCCCCCCGCCACCGTTGGAGCTCAAAGATAGGTCGCGGCCTGTCGCAGCGCGCTCGAGGCCTCGGGGCCATGGGCCACCTTTTCGTGCGAGACGATGAGCCGCACGAGCCCGGGCAGCTGAGCGAAGCGCTCGAAGTCCGAGCGGAGCGCCTTCTTGTCCTGGACGAACATGAGCTTCACCAGCCGGGACACACGGGGTCCGGGCGCCGAGCCCAGCACCGTGGTGAAGAACCAGCCGAGCGGATCCTTCTTGCGGTCCATGTTGAAGAGGCAGTCGTTGAGCACGAGCGTCAGCCCGTCCATCGAGCGCACGAACATGGCGCCTTCGCCTGCCTTCACGCCGTGCAGCATCTCCAGGCGGACGGTGTCATCGGCGGGAAAGTCCTCGTAGGTGCCGTCGACGGGGACGACCTCGGCGATGGCGTGGCGGCCGCCGCTCGGAGCGAACACGCGCAGGGCGGGGTAGCGCTTCTTGTAGGCGGGAGCGTCGAGGCGGTGGCCCTGGTTGGGGACGAGGAGCACCGTGGGAGGGCCCAGTGCCTCGAGCTCACGCCGCTCCTTGTCGGCGAGGGCGATGGCGCTGTGGATGACGAGCGAACCATCGTTCCGGCGCACGACGGTCATGACGCGCTTGAGGGACATGCCTGGCAGCGACCCCTCGACCCGCCACAGGTTTTCGGAGAGCTGCTCCAGAGGACCATGTGGAAGCACCTTCCACTCATCGGAGATTTTGGAGGCCATGGGGAGGCCACCCTAACCAAATCCACTTCACGGCTGTGCTCCACGACCTGGGCCCCACGGTGAAGCGGGTGTCCGCGGCGGCTTGAGCCGCGAGTGCGCGGGCGCTTGTGCGCCGGAACTCCTGGTACCGAGGTTCCGGCTGGCTCTGCTGGGCAGCCTTCCTGTTTTCAGTGGCTCGGCCCTGCTCGCCATGACGGCGCGTGGCGCTCGAGGGTGGACGGAGTTCTTCAGTTCAAGACGCACTGGAGGCCGCAGTTCGAGCGCTTGTTCCGTCGGTTGCCCATCGGGGGATCTGCCTGGCAAGCAGGTGAGGGCGTGGAGCTAGCGATGCTCTGACCCCGTGGAGACACGGAGGTCCAGGGCTCGAGGAGGTTGAGCCCCGATGATGCGCGCCTGGGCGAATCAGCGGGAATGAGGAAGTAGGAGAAGCGTGTTGACTCCCAACGCGGCGGTGATAGAAGCCGCGCCCCCTCGGACGGGAAGGCGACACCGCACTGGCGGTGGGATGATCCGGACGGGCTGAAGAAGGAATACGGGGTCGGCGGTACGGA